>JAIRNI010000029.1 GCA_031258145.1 Holosporales bacterium | reverse complement strand
CTGTTCGCCAATTAAAGTGGTACGTGAGCTGGGTTCAGAACGTCGTGAGACAGTTTGGTCCCTATCTGCCGTGGGTGTAGGATGATTGAGAGAGGCTGTTCCTAGTACGAGAGGACCGGAATGGACATACCTCTGGTGGACCTGTTGTCGTGCCAACGGCATAGCAGGGTAGCTACAGTATGGAAGAGATAAACGCTGAAAGCATCTAAGCGTGAAACTCGTCTCAAAACTAGTCATCCCAATTAGAGTCGTGGTAGACCACCACGTTGATAGGCTAGGTGTGGAAGCATAGTAATGTGTGGAGCTTACTAGTACTAATAACTCGAATGGCTTGTTTTCTTTTAATAAAGTCAGAGTTCAAATGATGAAATGGATAATTTTCTTCACTGTGGATACTTATAACTGTTATGTTGACCAGAGTAAAAAAAGCAAAAATTGGCTCAGAATCCGTCTTTGGACAATTTTTTCGAACTTAAATTTATAAATACTTAAGTAGTTCCCGAATCGCATAAGCATAATACACGATAAGCTTACATTATTGACGGCTCTGAGGGTTTCATATATCATCGTGCATAGGTGGGGAGAAACGTCGAGAGTATGGGGAGATTGACCAGACCGGGAAATGGCGCAGCCTGGTAGCGCACTTGCTTCGGGAGCAAGGGGTCGGCGGTTCGAATCCGCTTTTCCCGATACCATCCCCGTCCTTACACCCCATGTTGCCAGAAGATTCCGTTAGCGAGCCATTGTACTTGTATACTCACGCAATTTAATAAACATCTAAGCGTAATAAACATCTAAGCGTTTATTAAATTTAATTTCGCAGGAACGTTTTCGATTATTTTATAATACTTTCCGACCAGATTATTTAATGCACTTTTGAATTCTATGGCGTTTAGCTTCTCCTGTATCGTTTCGTAATGCATTTGGGAGGTTGTCTCAATATTAAAGGCATTAAATCCCAATGAATGATACAAAAGTAATATGGGGAGTGTAACATTACGCTGCATATAATCTTCAGACTCGGAATAATCATTAAATTTGTAGCAATTCAAGTCGTTTTGTATTTGGTATATCATGCCGAAACATGTGCCAAACGTCGCCGCCTTAATCGACAGTTGAAAGTTGCTGGATGAAGAATATGCCCCCATAAAACATGATAATTTAAAGAAAGGCGATGTTTTGAGGCAGGTTACTCGGAGACAATCTTTAACCGACGACTCCATCGTTAGTTTTTGTTCAAGTACTGCGCCCAGGACAGTCGATGAACATTCCCTCAAAAACATGTTTTGGATAAATTGATCTTCGTGATGCAATCGCAGAAATTTCTTTGAGGCATGGGCGAATATGTAATCCCCAAGTAGAACGCTAAATTTACGGCCCAATAACTCGTGACATGCGTCAATACATCTTCTCGAAGAGTTATCGTCTATAATATCATCGTGTATTAGAGATGCCAGATGTACGGCCTCTATCAGCCCAATCGTCCATCTTTGTTTTTCCGAGAGTTCTGGACGTAATCCTCCGTCCTCACAGAATCTTTTTGCGATAATGAGGAACAGTATGGAGCGCAGACGCTTCCCTCCCAATACGAAACTGAGCATCTGGTGATAGTATTCTCCAAAAAAATCGGTACGCAATAAGGAATGCAAAGTTTCATCAATGAGTTTCAGTTCGTGATTCACCAGATCTCTCTGAGAGATAACGCTTTGAATGACGTTCGAAAACATGATTAAAGGCTTAATTTATGATAAATGCCAACACAGATTGTAGCAGACTTGTCCCAGAGGAATACACTCATGAGGACCGATGCCTCACCACCCCACGTATTTCGGAAACTTCAGGATCTGTTTATACTCAAACCATTTAACAGCCATAATAAGCATAGTCACAATCTTTCGATATTAAATTTAATAAATACGCAAGCGTTTGTTAAATTGCATGAGTATAACATTCATTATTCCTTAATTATTTAACAGTACCATATCTTATGTTGTTCGATTAAAAGGTAAAATATTATGCAATTCAAGATATTCAGGATCTTATTGGTAGCGTCGATTTGCGTGGGCTCGGTGTCGACAAATATTTCGTTATCCTCCCTATTGAAAGAATGGGATACTTTACAAGATTCTTGGGTCGGGAATCCAGTGGGGCGAGCGTATTGCGGATGCTTGGCAGGAAGCGCCGCGTTACTGGCCGCTGGTAAGCTGTTGCCGGGGTATCAAGTCGCAGTTATCGGCTCTTATGCTGGAGCTGGAATCGCGGTGGCATCCTCGGCCCTGGTTACGATGCCTGCCAGCATCTTATCGAAAATGCAGGATACAGAAACTGTACTGGCAGGTGTTGCATTCATGTTGGATGGTTGCGTTGGGCAACTTGATTCATTAACCGGTGTCAGAATTTTGTTATCTCCTCGGGCCGTTGGGAGAGGCGTTCTTGCAAGCGCTGGGACATACGGCCTGTATCGTCTAGGGAAATTTATTCAATTTAAATTATCTCCTAAATATTAACCAGTATAAATGGGGGGGGATAAAGATGAAAATAAGAATAAGACTTCTGATACTGAGCATTGTCGGCCTCGGAATGCTGCCATTTAACTCCTGTTGTGAGGCAAGCGACGTGGGGAAAAGTTTCGCATTTAAACGAGGGGCATACTTTGCTTGGTCTTCGATTTGTCATGGAGCAATATTCGATATTAATACCATTCCCACTATAGTAATCGGAGCCTTGGAAAAGTACCAAGTTTCAACAAACAAAGTGGAGCGCGAAGAATATACGGTGGAATCTAGCGTGCCGTATGACGAGGCAGGCAACGAGATTCCCATGCCTTTCGATGAAGTGCAATACGCTGGGCAGAATATTACGTGGCAGACCAAGAAGATTACTCAGTATCGAGATATAGTGCCCACCTTTGATGAGTGGGGATATCGCGTCTCGATTTCCTGGGCCGAGCCGTATCGCGAATCCACAATCTTCCCATTGGAATGTGATCGAGCCGGGGTGCAAGAGTTTCTTCGAGGAGTTTCGGATTATTTCCAAAAACTAAATGTGGCGAACCAATTTCAAGACGATCAAGACAACCCGGACTTACCAAGTTACGGTGATTTTCACCCACAATTGACGGGGATGCAAAGTTTACTTCGATTCATAAATCCTGATGTGCAGTTAGAGGCACAAGAATCAGAGAGTTTCTTAGGTAGTATTGGCGAGAAATCATCCTCTATAAAATTTGTTGTGGGCGTTGGGTGCGGGTTAGCTGGCGCGGCTCTCCTTTATTATGTGTATTCCAGACGCCATGCGATAAGTAGAATTTTTTCCAAGTAAAAGTGAGGAGGGAGAGAATGTTGATCAGTAAGAAAATCGTGATGTTTGTTCTGACGATTTCTTGTGCTCTTTTTGCGGAGGGGAATTCTTGGGCTTCGGATGAGAGTATCTCTAGCTTGTATAACCGAGGAGTAGAGGCTGCAGCGAGCAGTCATTTGCCTGAAAAGCTTGTTGGGAAGTGTTGGGTTAATGGCTCTGCGGTAAAGGATGGAGTGGAGGTCACCGTAACTGGTATCAGAATTAATGGTACGTGGAACCACATTCACTTATCGCAACAGGATTCCCAAAGAGCGGAGGAGTATTTAGACGAATTCCGCAATGGAGCAGAATTTGCCATCCAACTCATGGCCACGATTTTGGGTCTAGAAAAGCCAACTCCTGAGGCTTTAAAAGAGATCATCCGGCCTACTCCTGGGTAATTTGCAGCTTTCTTTATTATACTCACGCAATTCAATAAACACATAAGTGTTTATTAAATTTAATATCGAAAAAAAATTGACCGAAGACGGCTTCTGAGCCAATTTTTACGTGAGATCTAACTCATCTGAATCAGTATTGGTGGCGTATGCTCTTGAGCAATCGTCCGTTCACGTATTATTAACCGGGATGTGCGAGAATCCCAGTCCAATGCTATTCAATAAACACCCAAGTGTTTTTAAATTCAATATCGCAAAAAAATTGTCCGAAGACGGCTTCTGAGCCAATTTTTACGTGAGATCTAATTCATCTGAATCAGTATTGGTGGCAGATGCCCTTTCTGGCCGAACCAGCAATGGCTGATGGCTCATTGAGCTCCGACGTGTATCGCGACAAGGTTTCGGCGCTTGATGACAAATAGACGATGTCGGCGGTCACGACTTCCTCCTCGAGAAGCGCAGGTTCGACCGGAGGCGCGGCCGGAGAATCGGTGACTCCAGCACGCCAGTTGAGTAATCGTGCACCGCGCTCGGCAAAGAGCCACTTCCGTCTTCTTT
>JAIRNI010000039.1 GCA_031258145.1 Holosporales bacterium | reverse complement strand
TAGACCTCTTCCGAAACTCATAAATTGATCTCAAAGTTATAGATTCCTGCAATAAGATTGAATCTTAGTCCAAATCTCTTCCTTCTGTAGCAATTGATCTTCTATACATAATTTATTGTTTCTTCTTCCTTGTTACCTTGGTAGTTAAACCTTGCCCTTCCCTTATTGTATTACACTTTTTAGTTTTCTTTATCTAGATTCGAAAGAGGTCAATAGGTATACGCTGAGGAATCCCCAAAACATTTAACTATATATAGAGAGTTTCCCTCCAGGCTTAGCAGGAGGATTCGTGGTAGCCAATCAGGCCCAATTACTTAAACAAGGCATCAATTTAGCAGAAGAATTTCAGGAAGAGATGACACGAAGCAAAATATTGGAATCAAAACTCCTATGCAATATTGTCAAACATCTAGCTTCAAAAAAGTCAAATTCTCCAGAACTTGAAACGCAGCTCATAGAGCTCTTTGATCAATGCGATGTCTTAGCTCACCACCAATACTACTACAATCTAATCACACACATTTGTGACAGCGTCAATAGCGCTCATAAAGGATATGTCAGATTCGATGAAAGAACCGAGAGTATTCCTTCAGGGCTTACAGACGAGACGACATTCGTTCGATATGCCGAAACGAGCTTACCGCCACGGCACAATTTCCCTTTACGCATGGCTATGCCAGGGCTGGACAACACCATTATGATCAAAGCTCACCACCCCATCAGCCTCAGGGATGCAGTTTTGATATGCATCCATCGTCAGCGTGGAGAGGCTGAGACAGTGTTTTCAGAGTGGGCACAAGCAATTGTAGCGCATTTTGACTCCTGCAAAAAACCTTGGGCTCCGAATTTCCTGGAGGGATTAGATGGGTATGCCTCCGAATGGGCCACACTCGCTCGCGAAATTTATTTTGCACTCGTCACGGCTACTCCTTTTAAAGATCCAGATTCTCCAGGACTTTCCATCCTAGAGCTAATCCAACGCAGAGATAAATTAACCTCAATCATGACGCACGAAAAGATTAGAGAGAGCTTTGAATACGCATGGGGAACTCCAGAATTCAATGCGGCCCTGGGCAAGGTCCAGGAGATATTGACAATGTCCTGTGCCTCGTGAATCTTCACGAAAAATTATGTTGACCATGACCGCATTATTTGATACCATGTTCATTATTGAGGTTGAAGATGCTTTGATCTGGCGAGGCAGTTTTTGCGGGTGTGACACACGCGATCCCATCCCGAACTCGACAGTGAAACCACCCAGCGCCGATGATACTTCCGCTTAAGCGAGAGGGAAAGTAGGTCACTGCCTGGCTTGATCAGCGCATTTTTCTCCACTCGGGTCACTGCGTTGCATTGTGGCTCCGCATTTTTTTGTTGGTTGTTTCCTGGGTTACTTTGTAATAAGTTTAAAAGGATGGCGGACTCTTGATTGTATTTTATGAGTAGTAATCCGAGTAAAAAATTAAATTTCATAGCTTTGGTTTCGATAGTGATAGGGAGTCAGATAGGCTCCGGAGCTTTCGTGTTACCCGCACTTTTGGCTCCCTCTAAAACGATTGGTCTCCTCGGATGGGTCGTTGCAGTCATTGGCGCCATTTCCCTGGCGCTTGTCTTCGCCGATCTATCGTCTCATCTTCCGAAGAATGGCGGCCCCCACGTATACGTCTCGGAAGCCTTCGGAAAGGCGGCGGGATTCTTCACGGCGTGGGTGTATTGGATCATATCGTGGTCGAGCAGTTCCGTCCTTCTCATCACAGCCATGAGTTATCTCGCCATCATCACAGGGAAATTATCGACATGCTCCGTACTATCCTTCGAAATCGCGGCATTATTTTTGATAACCTATATCAACATGTTGAGTATTAAATTTTCCGGAATAGTTGAAACTATTTTGACGGGGATTAAAATAGCGCCCCTCCTCATATTGCCAGTAATATTCTTTATGTATTTCGATGCGGTACACTTTGAAGAAAACGCAAAGGATATCGCCAATGGAGCCGACATATCGTCGGTTATAGCCCAGGCGACTCTCCTCATATTTTGGGGATTTATAGGGGTCGAGTGCGGAACCACTCCCGCCGAGAGTGTGAATAATCCAAAGAAAACGCTGCCGAGAGCCATCATAATCGGCACATCGTGCGTGGCGTTGGTATACATCATGAATACGATCGCCGTGACGGGGGTCGTGGGATACGATGCCCTGCTCGGCGCCAAGGCTCCATACGCCCTGGTCATCGATCGTATATTCTCACATAAGAGCGACATCGCGATGGCAATCATGGCGATAATCGTGTGCATCGGCACCCTGAATGCGTGGACCCTAACTGGGGGCCAGATAGCCGTCGGCGCATGTGGCGATGGATTATTCCCCAAAATGCTGGGGAAGACGAACGCATCGGGGGCTCCAACGGTGGCCCTCACAATCTCGGCTCTCGGGATGATACCATTTCTGGTCTTCGAGCAAATGGATTGCTGGAGAAATGGCCTGGAAAGGCTAATCGATTTGTTGGTGAGCGTCTTCATCTACGTGTATCTGATAAGCTGCGTGGCCTACATGAAGCTCTTGGGCAGGTGGAAACATACACGCGCGGAGAAGATCAAATCACAGATCCTGGCACAGGTGGCGGCGATATTCTGCATCTTCGTGCTGTCGCACGATACCCTCGCCTCACTCATCGTCCTAGGGATCTTCATCGTGATAGGGATCCCCGTACTCTATAGACAGAGGAAAGTCACGGCGTCAATGTCTCAATGAGGCTTCTTGGTATACTCATGCAATTCGGTAACCGAGTTTGTGTTTATTAAATTTAAGAGAGTTTTCAAAAAATAAATAGATCAAGCTTTGTAAGTAAGTTTAGTTAATCCACAAAAGCTCGCAAAACTGCGGGTTTTGATCCATTACGTAAGCTCAATTTCGTGGCTAATCTATCTTTAGTTGAAAACTCTCACTAAATTTTTCCGCGACGGCCACTTGGTGTCCCCGGCGGGATTCGAACCCACGGCCTCAGGATTAGGAATCCTACGCTCTATCCATCTGAGCTACGAGGACCTCAACGCCTATAGAATTGTATCATATCCAAACAGGAATTGTAACAGCGCGTATTGGTTCATTCAGGGCCACCTCATGAAAAATTTTGAGCGATAACAAACCTAAAAACGGCGTGATTCCACCACCACCCCCTGTATTTCTAAGGCCTTCTATTGAAACCCTCTTTATTTTATGTCGTTTTTCTTTGCC
>JAIRNI010000033.1 GCA_031258145.1 Holosporales bacterium | reverse complement strand
TTAAAATAGCATAAAAAGCTTAATAATTCGTTAATTTTCAAGAAATATTTTTTCTGTGTTTCGACATTTTATATTTCGCCAAACCAAATATACTCAAAACCTATGACACTCACATGATCGTTGCATTTAACTATATGAACAGTTATACTGGTTGGCTGTTGAGGTGCGGTGGAATGCTGACTCGTCGATCACATGTAGCCGACTGGGATCATAGAAAAGCCCCCTAAATAATTGGTTGGAGAACTTCTGATCTCTTATTCCACGTCATGATCAGCAGGATGGCACTCGCCAGGGCCGATACGATGATCGCGAAGAAGACGCTGGCCCATCCGAAGTTATCAGCCAGGTATCCGGTGCCGAATCCGGATACAGCAGTGCCGATGTATCCAAGTGTGCCAGTAAATCCAGATGCCGTCGCCGCCGCTTTTTTTGTAGAAAAATCTGTGGCGGCCACTCCGATGAGTATCTGCGGACCCGTAATGAGAAATCCCAAGCACATCATACAAACCGAACTTAAAACTTGAGAGTTTTTTGGGACCGCCCAGAGTAGAGTCATCAGCGCTGCGAAGGCCATCATGCATATCGATGAAACGGGGCCCCTTCTGCCCTTGAACACCTTATCGGAAAGGTATCCCGCAAACACACCACCACACATACCGGCCAGGTCGTATCCTACCATCTGGAAACCGGCTCCAGCCAGCGAACTCTCCTTAGATTCCAACAATATCGTTGGCCCCCAATTGAGGAACGTCATCCTGCATATATAAACGAAAAAATTTGCGAGCCCGACGCACCATACAAATTTGTTACTCAATGCCATTTTCAGGGTTTCATAGTACGATAACTTGACATTCTTCTCGGTTTCCCACTTCGAGCTTTCGGCGACCGATGCCAATCCAGTCATCTTCTCGACGGATGGTAGTTTGAGGGATTCCGGTGTGTCTCGGAGTCTGTTGAACAGGAATAGGGATAGTAAAATGGATACGATCCCCGGTAGAAAGAAAATGAACCGCCAACCGAAATACATCAAAATAAATGGTCCCGACAAGGCGATTACAGCCCCCCCGATTTGGTGGGATGTATTCCACATCGCCCATTTTGTTCCAATTTCGGTGGGGCTAAACCAATGGGTGAGGAGTTTCGCGCATGGAGGCCACCCCATGGATTGAAAACAATAATTCAAGGCCCAAAATATGGCGAATGCCGGAATGATGGAACTAAAACCCATGCATATGTTCATGAATGCTGAACATAAGAGTCCGATGCCCATTATGTATCGAGCACTATATCTATCCCCAATGAGCCCGAAGAAACATTTGCCGAGGCCGTATAAGGGCGCCGCTATCGAGATGACGACGCCTATATCAGACTTTGTGTAATTCAAATCTGAACAAATCGCGGGAATCGCCAAAGAAAAATTCTGACGAATTAAATAGAAGGACGAGTATCCTATCATGATGGAATACATCGTCCTCAATCTCCAATATCCGAATACCTTATTGCAACTATCAGAATACTGGAACTTTTTGCTCTTCTTCATCCACGCCATATGTGTCCTCTAACTCTCTAATGACTTCGTGAGGATTTCTAGATCGGCGCAGAATGTGCGGTCAGTCTCTACACGTTCCTTCACTTTCTTGACGGAATGGATCACGGTGGAATGATCTTTCCCACCGAAGCTTTTCCCTATATCAGGAAGGGACTTGGTCGTCAGATTCTTGCACAAATACATGGCAATTTGTCTCGCGGTTGTCACGGCCTTATGTCTCCTCGATGAAATCAAATCAGATAATTTAACACCATAATACTCACAAACTTTCTTTTGGATAACCTCTATGGTCACTAATCTTTCGTTCGATCTTAGTATATCCTTTAAAACCTCATGTGCAACATCGAGTGTAATATGCCTGCCGACGAGTGTCGAATGTGCTACAATTCTATTGAGGGCTCCCTCTAGTTCCCTGATATTTGATGTTATCTTGACGGCCAAGAATTCGAGCACATTATCTGGGATAGAAATCTTGAATTGCTTAATTTTCGATTGTAGGATACCAAGCCTCAATTCATAGGTGGTGGGATGAATATCTGCGACCAATCCCCATCCCAGCCTGGATTTTAACCTGTCCTCAACGCCGTCCAGATCAGACGGAGACTTATCGGCCGATAATATGATTTGCCTATTATTATCGACCAGCTCATTGAAGGTGTGGAAAAACTCCTCCTGGGTCGTATCCTTCCCACCGATAAATTGGACGTCGTCTATCATCAGAACATCGACCGCCCTAAACATCTCCTTAAACGACATTGCACTTTTAAAACGCAGAGACTTGATGAAGAGGTACATAAACTTTTCGGCGGATATATAAATTACCTTTTTATTGGGGTAATTATGGTGAATGGCCCACGCCGTCGCGTGCATCAGATGAGTCTTCCCCAGGCCCACGCCACCATATAGGAATAGTGGATTAAATGATGGAATTTCTGATTCGGCGACTCTAATCGCCGCCGCGTACGCAAATTCGTTCGGTTTGCCGACCACAAAGTTCTTGAAGGTAAACCTCTTATCCAAAACGGAGATATCATTATAATCCTTTATCTTTTGAGCATCATCATACTTCTCGTTATTCACCGTATTATTATTGTCGTAAACATCGATGGAAAGATTTCTCACAGTACATCCATATGAATTTATGATCTTAACGATGGTGTCCGAATACCGCGCCAAAACGTTATCTCTCACGAAATTGGATGGCGCCGCAATCTTCAGGACATTTTCATCGATTGCAACGACCTCGAGCTTGGTCATCCAAGTCTTGAAGGCACCGTCACCGATGGCCCCCTTGACGTCAGAGAGTGCTTCCGTCCAGATTTGTCTCAACTTAGAATCTACGACACTGGACATATACTCTCACTTTCCCACACCGAGCTTCTTCGTCATAGTACCAAAATCCGTATCCGCCACAATTTCCATCTTATGAGGCAGGAATCTTACCACCATCGACCTGGAACTCCCCACATTTTCAGCGAACTTACCGGGAGTTGAGTATTTCGCAAATATCATCGCCCCCTGAGCCTTATTATACGATTTTAAATTAATCTTTTGCCCTAATTTATTCCTCCCGGGGATGATATCAAAACTAAAAACTTCTATAGAATCCTTGTAAGTTTTCTGCAGTGAATCTGCACTGGTAAAATACCCTTGAGCATCCATGCTCTGGAGCCTATCCCACAAATCCTTGGAATAGGCCGCGACAATGTGACACTCAAACGCCTCACTCTTGTTCGCCTTGGGATCCACCTCAAAATCGACCTGCTTTAGCCAGACGTGAACATCCGGCAACATACCGCAAGAAACCCCAAGAAAAACAATTGCGACTATAGCAATTGGCTTATAGATCATCACTAATCTGGAACAATCCTGCTGCGGCCTCTGTTACTATTCACCACGAATACGTTCTGGCCAACAGATAAGGGTGGATTGACTCCCTGGGCCAACGTGATGACAGCCCCCGTATCGAGTTTAACGGTGTATTCGAATCCATCTTGAGATCTGTTCTGAATGGCGTGGCCAGCCACACCGCCAGCGGCAGCACCGGCCGCGGTGGTCAATAATTTGCCATTCCCCTTGCCGAACATGGAGCCAACCAATCCACCACCAACGGCACCCAACACTGCCCCGGATCCCAGTCCTTCATCTGAATCAATCTTGATTCTCCTCATCGATACGATTACACCGTGATCGGATCTGGCGACTTCTCCAACGTTGGATGATGAATAACGATCTCCCGAATAATCGTTAGAACACCCGGCACATAACAGCGACAGAACAGATACCACAACGCGACGACGAATAACAAACATAAGACCACCATTTCGTTTTGAAACACTCACGACATGGGTATTATATAACTTCCCGGCCAAACGAACCATAAGAAAAGCTTGGGAGTTGTTTGAGTGGGAGGGGATTAAAATCTTTCAATGTGGATAGCTATGGGTCACGAACTGAAAAGGTACGGGAGACACTCTGGACCAGCTGCAATCAATTTCACACCTTCGCGGCTGATCTTTCGGGAGAGGGGGAAGCCGTAATGTTCCCGCTCAAAGGTCCATTCTGTGGTCACCACTAGATGATTGTCCCTTGTTAAATGACGAAAACTATACAAAGGGACTATTTTGTGCGGCTCTTCCTTTAATTTGAGTAGATTTTCTGCAGCTGTGTTGCCTAGGAGCATGATTAATTCAAGGTGGGGTAGGTCACTCTGCATGATTTCCTTGAAGATGCTACGCCCCTTTTCTATTGCTGTGTCGAGGTTGATATCCGGGGATACGGCTATGAGCGTGGGGAAAGTGCCCAACTGCGAGGATATCTGGCTCATGTTGTGTGCCAGTGACTTTTTGTATGTCGATGTGCTACAAAGATTGCATATGACTCTCCCCTTGATTTGGATTGCTTGAACGGTCTGGAGTCGCTTACTTGGGTTGATGTGTTCTCTCTTTATGTCACGAATTGGAGCTATGTCGCGAGGGATGAGTACGTAAACAGGATAATCCCTGTAAAGGTTGCTTCCAAGATTTGAGGCTCTGTTTTCGTGGAATTGTTCGTACTCCTGGATGTTGATGTGTGCCCAGTTCTGGAGGTCTGCTGAGGGAGGGATGTAAACAAGTGGAATCCCTGGGAGTTTTGCGGTTGCCTGTTCTGTGATGCTCCTAAGGGCATTTATTTTTTCGAGGAAGCTACTACTCTCATCTTTTGGGATGTGGGAATCTAATTTCCCGGAGAGTATTATCACATCGACATTGTTTTTGTATTTCGAAACAAGCCTGCTTAATTCATCTGTTTTTGGATTGGTGATTAACAGGATTTTTAGGTTATTTGGATCGCTGGATTGAGTCCAGTTGACTAATTTTGGGGTGTCCGTTTCTCGTTTCTGTGATTTGTCATCCTGGACTTGGTCTTGTAGAAACTGGAGGATGGGAGTATCTACTCCCCATTTAATGGCATCATCGGTTAAATGGTTTCGCCGAGCTTGTTTTGTTTGTTGTTGTTCTGGATAGTTGCCTTCTTCATCTATGAAACCTACTAATATTTCGATTTGTTTTTTAATGATGTCCCGCATTCCCTCTTTGTCATCTCGGGGTAATAGAGGGTTTTGGTCGTTTGAATTCACTGCCTGATATAAACTATTAAACAATATTATAAAATTCAAATTACTATTGTTTAACACTGTCCCCTCTGGTAATTCCCAGAAAGGGCGAGTGAGCTTATACCGTCCGTTCGCCATCGCTAGTAATGGGCATGACGGGACATTTTTACCCCGTCTTTTAAGGCCAGTCATTTCCCATGGATTTTTGCCATCAGTTGACACTACTTCCTTTAAGTATGTTGCTATGTCTTCCAGGTTTGCCATGCTCTCTTGGATAGGGATTCCGTCTGGAGTATTGCCACGTCCATTGTACCATGCCAGGGGCTTGCCTATTTCCAGTGCATATTGACGATAGAACTTGGGAGCGGTCGCCTGCACGTATCCAATAAGCATATTTATGAGAACTGTTATACAGACAAACCATTGTTTGATCATTTTACGTTGGTTCTTCATGGATCTTTATACAAGCAGTCTACCATATTTCTTCAAAGAACACAATGCAAGAACTCTACCCAGGGCTAAAGACTTAATTACCAGCATATACAGATATAGATCCCGATGGTTAACTGAATCTCGAATAACTAGTCTTGAATGGACACGTCATTGAACTAAACAGACAAAGTACAATCGACCCCGAGGGATTAGCAGCAATTCCTCTTCCCAAGGTTGGTCCGGGGCCTCTATGGGTAAGGACTGATTGGCCTATATATAAGTGTGGCATGACTGGTCTACCAAGCTAAAGAGTCAGCTAGAGGATCACTAGGCACAGCCCCCTCACTTTGGGATCGACTACTAAAGGCCGTTCACTGAATCTCCATGACAGTTGATGTCAGATGCGATAGGGTATACAATCGCTTGTCGTCGATCGTGTTTCGTGGAGATTTTTTGTCAAATGATTGCTAAAACGCTGAAAATATTAAATTTGAAAATGTCAAATGAGCTACCTTTCGTGATGATTGGGGGGCCCTGCGCGATTGAGTCTAAAAGCCACGCTTTGTTCGTCGGTGAGAAAACCAAAGAAATTTGTGATGGGTTGGGCATCGGGTACATATTTAAGGCTTCGTTTGATAAGGCCAGCAGGACGAGTATATATGGGCCGCGTGGAATTGGCCTCGATGAAGGTCTCGAGGTTTTGGCGGAAGTTAGGGAGAAGCTGGAGGTTCCAGTACAGACCGATGTGCATCTTCCTAGTCAATGCGAGGCCGTAGCGCAGGCCGTAGATATCATTCAAATACCATCGTTCTTGTGTAAGCATACTGATCTCTTGGAAGCCGCCGCCAAGACTGGAAAGCCAGTCAACGTCAAGAAGGGGCAGTTTATGTCGCCCTACGAGATGGATCACGTCGTGACTAAATTGAATCATTTTGGTACTGAGGATGTGATTTTGACCGATAGGGGATCCTGCTTCGGATATAATGCCTTGGTCGTAGATTTCAAGGGTATTCCTATAATGACCAAAACGGGGCATCCCGTGATTTTTGATGCCACCCATTCCGTTCAGACCCCGGCATCTCACGGGAAATTTTCTGGTGGAGACCGTGATTTCTCCCCATTTCTAGCGAGGGCAGCCATCGGCGTGGGGGTGGCCGGGATCTTCTTGGAAGTTCACGATAATCCTGATAGGGCCCCATGCGATGGAGCCAATATGCTGCACATAAAGAGTTTGAAGCAGCTTTTGGTTGAACTTATGGAACTGGATGCCGTCTCCAAGAAATTTATGAGATTTGTCTGATGCCGCAGGAACGCATCACGTATCTACCCAAGCTGAGGGAACGTCTCATCGAAAAGGGCGTGGATTGCACGATAATCTCCATGCGGAATGCGTTCGGAAACTTTGAGGATGGGCCGTCGGATATAGAGCTTATTTCGGGGTTTACTGGCTCGAATGGTCAGGCCGTGGTATCCCGAGATTCGGCGATTCTGTCCGTCGATGGTAGATACGTTAAGCAAGCCAAGGAACAGACCAATAGTAACGAATGGACCATCAAGCAGTTCCCGGATTTCAATACTCAATCATCGATAGCGGCCGTCACCTCAAAAGGCTCGAAATTAGCGATCGCACCATACTCCATATCATATAACTCATACGTTTCGATCACTAGATTGGCGCACGATCTTGGTATTTCCGTGAGCTTACTCGATGAAGATATAATGCCGCAAAATCTAAAATCGAATAACACGGTATTTTTGGTGAATGAAGAGAATATTGGCGAATCGATACGTGATAGGATTGATAGGGTACGAGATGGGATCAGTGAAGGAGAGGCCGTCTTATTTGCTGAGAAATCAACGATTGGCTGGGTATTCGGAGTCAGGTTAACAAGGGCTACGTCGAAGAAGTCTGTCCTCCCGAACTGCGTGGCCATCATTCCAAAGGACGGGCGTCCTGTAATATTTTGCGATCTCGCGGTTGTTGATACAACTGACGTCTTCGATATTAAGCGCCTAGACGAATTCGAGGATGTAATTAGATCCATCGATTGCAGTTGCAGGATAGTATGTGATTATTCCACGATCCCAGCGTATTTTATTCAAACGTTACAGAATCACGGATTACGCACCGCGGATAGCCGTAATAGATACAGCGAGTTTTTTTGCATAAAAAATCAGACTGAAATTACGAATCAGAGAAAGGCGGCGGAAATCACGTCGCTTGCATTCATCAGAACTCTAGCCTTCGCCATGAATGAAAGGGGAATCACGGAACTCGATGTCGCGAAGTTTTTTGAGAGAACTATTAGCGAGGTCCCAGGATTCGTTGATTTAAGCTTCAATTGTATTTCGGCGTTCGGT
The DNA here is from genome assembly GCA_031258145.1 of Holosporales bacterium. GTDB lineage: Bacteria > Pseudomonadota > Alphaproteobacteria > RUG11792 > RUG11792 > JAIRNI01. The sequence continues at coordinate 2,556 of JAIRNI010000033.1, read as the reverse complement.
GAGAATACCTCTATTGTGCATTACATACCGAAGCCCTTAAACAATGTTCCCATCACTGGATCTGGGCTGTTTTTATTCGATGCGGGAGCTCACTTCAATAATTCAACGACTGATATGACACGTACAATATTCATCGGAAATTTCGATGAATATCCCGTCTCACGAGAAGAATTGAGGAAGATATATACGACGGTCCTGAAATCGGTCATCATGTTTTCGCGGCTGAGGTTCCCCGTCAATACGAAGGCCTATAGCATAGATTCGGTGGCGCGATATGAAGTTTGGCAGGCCGGATACGATTACCAATTTGGCACGGGCCACGGGGTGGGATCCTACGGCAATGTCCACGAGCCCCCCAGAATATCCCAGGCATCGCAACATACGATTAAGGAGGACATGGTCTTCACCGTTGAGCCAGGGATCTATCAGCAGAACTTCGGGATACGCCTCGAAAATATGCTATTAACCACTTCTGCGGGTGAGGCTGCCGGATACATGGAATTCGAAACCCTGAATCATATACCGTTTTGCAGAGATCTAATAGAGCCCACGATGCTGACATCATCCGAGATCGATTGGTTAAACGCCTATCACAGTGATACATACCATAGATCCATAGATAAACTATCGAACGATAGTAAAGCCGTCATCGATTGGCTCACAGAGAACACGAAGGAAATAGAAAAATAAGTATTGATGAGTGATGATAAATCTGATGGGATACATTATCAGCGTTTAAATTAAAATGAAAAGCGGGAATGTTTAAAAAGAACAAAATAACAGCGAGGGCACGGTGGTGCTTGATGGTTGGGTTATGGATAGTCTCAACGAAAGGATGAGCTACGGAAGAGGCATGGGATGTACCGTGGCCAGATGATAGCATAGAATCGAACTCTATCGAAACTCAAGAATTGATCTCAAAGTTATAGATTCCTGCAATAAGATTGAATCTTAGTCCACATCTCTTCCTTCTGTAGCAATTAATCTTCTATACATAATTTATTGTTTCTTCCTCCTTGTTACCTTGGTAGTTAAACCATGCCCTACCCTTATAGTATTACACTTTTTAGTTTCCTTTATCTAGATTTGAAAGAGGTCTAATGTCAACGGTTCTTCTGGCGACCGAGCTGAGCTGAGAACGCCAGACGTGCAGATCATCAGGGCCACAACAATGCTGCATATGATTTTAGATATTTCTCTAATTTTTACTAATTACATTCAATAACCCGGAAGAAGTTTGCAATACCGATGAGCATTGTATTAAAATTCATCTCATATTGCAAAGCATCTTCCGATATTTATTCCCGCAGAATTATCACCCTACTTTCAAGGCCTCTGAACGGCGTGTGGTTTTGGAATTTGGCTCACATGGTACCTTATCGAAATCACGGAGAGTATATCCTCTGCCCCAGACTGTCTCAATAAAGTTCATTCCTCCCGTCAAATCCGCGATTTTCTTCCTGAGTTTGCATACGAAAACATCTATAATCTTCAATTCGGGCTCATCCATTCCTCCGTATATGTGGTTCAAGAAAGTTTCCTTCGGGAGGACGGCACCTTTCTTCAGCGCCATGAGCTCGAGGATGGCGTATTCCTTGCTGGTGAGAGGCATTTCATTCCCATAAATCTTGACGCAGCGTTGCTTGAGATCCACTTCCATGGGCCCAATATTGATGACCGACGACGAATGCCCGGAAGTCCTGCGAATGACCGCATATATTCTGGCGAGCAATTCAACCTTACTGAATGGTTTCGTGAGATAATCATCGGCTCCCATCGTTAGGCATTTTACCTTATCCTCAGTGGAGCTCAATCCAGAAAGTATTATTACTGGCGTCATGTTCTTGATGGATCTAATGCGCGAAAGAATTTCTATACCATCGATATCGGGCAACATTAAATCTAAAATTACGGCTTCATAATCGTAAAATTTCAACATTCCGAGAGCGTCCGTTCCGGTCTCGACGAGATGGCACGACAGCCCATCGGAAGAACAAGCCGCTTCTATTCTGCGTGCGATATTAGCCTCATCTTCTACAACTAGCAATCTCATACTTTCCCCCACAAACCACTTTTCCCCAATAGGCACCAGTGACGTGCCATGCTTATATGCTACCAGATTTTTCATAAAATTTGAAGGATTGGGTTAAAAAGATTTAAGAAATTATTGCCCGTCATGATTTTAATATATAAAAATAGACGAAATGAATTTTTCGGTTGCAAAAAACAAATTAGTTATATACGCGTGCAATTCAATGTCTATGGATTGATTAAGAAATTCGAGGCACTAAAAGCCGAGAAGAAGACAGAATACCAGAGAATAATTATTGCGGCCTGGAGCTATTTTGAGACCCCGACCTTCTGAGTCCAATAGACCTCTTTCGAATCTAGATAAAGGAAACTAAAAAGTGTAATACTATAAGGGAAGGGCAAGTTTTAACTACCAAGGTAACAAGGAGGAAGAAACAATAAATTATGTATAGAAGATCAATTGCTACAGAAGGAAGAGATTTGGACTAAGATTCAATCTAATTGCAGGAATCTATAACTTTGAGA
>JAIRNI010000046.1 GCA_031258145.1 Holosporales bacterium | reverse complement strand
TTCCTCCTTGTTACCTTGGTAGTTAAAACTTGCCCTTCCCTTATTGTATTGCACTTTTTAGTTTCCTTTATCTAGATTCGAAAGAGGTGTATTGCTGCACCTATGATTCCTTTTTTGATTGTTGTTTGAAGTACTGTAGTTGTTTTCATCCTCCTTTTCTCTTCTCGGGATAAGTTGATGTTGACTATACTTCATTAATCCTCGCATGTAAAGTATGCTTTGAAATTGCTCAAAACCGAACACATCCCAAACACCTCTCATGTGAGCTCTTTCTCCTTGTCTCCTCTCCGTCTTTCCCGTATCCTTGGGCGAAACCAAAATCCATTTACGTGTTGCCTTTATCTAATGATCCTAGATTCAATCATTCGTCCATCAGATCTAAAACAATTAACTCTTTCAGAATTGGTGAATTTATGTGCTGAATTGAGGGCTGAGATCATTCGTATAACCTCCAAGAATGGTGGGCATTTGGGATCTAATCTTGGGGTCGTCGAACTCATCGTCGCTGCGCATTATATTTTCGATTGTCCAACAGATCGTTTTCTATTCGATGTGGGACATCAGGCATATGCCCATAAACTGCTAACTGGGCGTCGTGGCCTCATGGAAAAGCTGCGAGATGTTGATGGTGCCTCCGGTTTCCCAGATCCTCTGGAGAGTGAGTACGATGCCTTCATCGCCGGCCATGCCTCGAATTCACTGAGCGCGGCCATAGGCATCGCCAAAGCCAGAGATCTTAAACATGATTCTTACAAGGTATTATCAATCATCGGAGACGGTGCCATGAGTGGGGGCATGATCTATGAGGCCCTCAATAATCTAGCATCCACAAAGGATTTTATCATCATATTGAACGATAATCAGATGTCTATATCTGAATCTGTCGGCGCCATGAGGAGGTACCTCTCGAAGCTGCTCATGTCTCGCGGCTCTCTGACTCTCCGGAAGAATTTCAGGCGTTTCCTGGATTCAATGCCCGAAACCTTCGGCAAGTTCACTGAATCCCTGGTGAAGAGGTCGCTCCTAGCAGTCAAGGGAAGTAATATCTTCGAGGAATTTGGCATCCAGTATATAGGGCCAGTCGATGGGCATAATATCGGCGATCTAATCGACGTTTTTAAAAACGTGAGGGACATCGCCAATTACAAGCCGGCACTCCTCCACGTCGTCACGAAGAAGGGAAAGGGATATACGGCCGCTGAAAACGATTCCATGAAGATGCATGGTATAGATCACGATAAGAGTAAACGTTATTCCGACATTTTCGGGAAAAAAATTGTTGAATTGGCGCGGGGTGACGAAAGGATTGTGTGCATCACGGCGGCCATGAAGAATGGATGTGGGCTCCGTGAATTCGCCGATGTATTTCCCGATAGATTCTTTGACGTTGGAATCGCCGAGGAACACGCGGTTACCTTCGCGGCGGGCCTGGCTAAAGAGGGCTTAAAGCCTTTCGTCTGCATTTACTCAACTTTTCTGCAGAGGGCGATAGACCAGATATATCACGATGTGTCATTACAGAATCTGCCGGTCAGATTTATAGTGGATAAGGCAGGGTTACCCGGGCACGATGGTAAGACCCACTCCGGAATCTATGACATCGCCCTCCTGCAGAATTTCCGGAATATTCATATTTATTCACCAGGATCTCGCGAAGACATGGAATCATTACTGAATGAAATGGCTGGGGATCTGCCTTACCCTTGCGTTTTGAGATTCCCTAAGGCAGAAGCCTTCGAATACAAATCCACGAATTCTGAGATCGTAATATCGGGCACTCGTGTTTTAGTAATATCATGTGGAGATCTTTTGAGGACCGTTCTCGATGCTATCGGAATGGTCAAAAATATGCCAACACCAACTGTATGGAATTTGAAAGTCCTCAAACCCTTTGACTTCGATTTGTATTACGATCTAGCGCAGTGTCACGAGCATATATTAGTCCTCGAGGAGGGAATCTTCGGCGGTTTCTTTAACATTGTCTCGGAGGGGCTCGTTAAGGCAAATAAAATGGAATTGCTATGCAAGATGAAATTCTATAACGTTAATAAGGAACCCGTTAGGCCGTCATCCAGATCCAAACAATTGCAGAGATGTCAATTATCGGCACATGAGATCAGCAAGATCCTGCAGAAAGTAATGTTGAAGTGAATATCGAGATCCTGATCGAAAGATTTGAGGAAATGTTGGCGGCCGATCGTAATTTATCGATTCAAAGTATATCGTCATACACATCCGACATCAGGAAATTCGCCAAGAACTATGATGTATTAAAAACCAATAAAGAGGATGTGTTGAATTATATCGAAAAGAATCGTAGCGATGGAGTGAAGCAATCGACAATTCTCCGCGGTATATCGGCCCTCAAAAACTTTTTCAAGTTTCTGTTTGAGGAGGGCATGATCCGGACCAATCCGATGGTGGATATCAGCGTTAAAAGCAAAGATAAACCGCTGCCTAAGGTATTGTCGCAAGACGAGATGATGAAGCTCATAGAATACTTCGAATCCAACAGGGATTTAAAATTAAAGACGATGATGCATATACTATACGGAGCCGGGCTTCGTATTTCAGAGCTCGTGAGCCTCACCTTGGACTCGATCAACATAGATCCCGAGACGCAGCGCATGACGTTGATCGTGAGGGGAAAAGGTGGATCCGAGCGCTGGATACCACTGAATGATGTGGCCGCACGGACAATCCAGGAATATCTATCTCTCAGGAAGAGTCAGGAGTATACCGGCAAATTCGTATTCCCATCAACTTCCAAGAGTGGTCATTGTACCAGACAAGGATTCGCCAAGATCCTCAAAAAATTGTCGTGTGATGTTGGTATTTCGCCATCTAAAATATCCCCACACGTCGTGAGACATGCCTTCGCGACCCATCTCCTGGCGAACGGCGCCGATATCTTAACGATTCAAAAACTGCTGGGACATAAGGATATTTCGACGACCCAAATATATACACACGTCGCCAACGAACAAGTCAAACGAATAGTCGAAAACAATCCATCTCTTAAAAAAATAAGTGTTTTAAAAAGTTCGTAAGTATGAAACAATGCCGTGCATTTTCAATATGCTATATTCGATCAAATTATGAAATTCTCGCTTTATTCTCTCGTGCGATTTTGCTCTGAATTTGGTATACTGCCGTAACTGATGTGCCCGAAATGGGGCATGCATTCTTTTGGTATAGACTATGGAAAGAAGAGATAGCATCGCGATAATCCCGATAGAAGAGGAGATGCAGAGGTCCTATTTGGATTACGCGATGAGCGTCATTATATCGCGAGCACTCCCAGACGTAAGGGATGGACTCAAGCCCGTGCACCGCCGCATTCTATACGCCATGTATGAAACGGGGAATCATTATAACAAGCCATACAGAAAGTCCATGAGGGTCGTCGGAGAAGTGCTCGGTAAGTATCATCCCCATGGGAATGATGCCGTCTACATGACGATGGTCCGGCTCGCGCAAGATTTCAGTCTCAGGGTTCCGCTCGTCGACGGACAGGGGAACTTTGGGTCTATGGATGGGGATTCAGCGGCGGCCCCTCGGTATACCGAGGCCAGGATGTCTGAAGCGGCCCATGAGCTCATGGCCTATATCGATGATGACACCGTAAATTTTAAACCGAATTATGATAATACAATTGAAGAACCGACGGTCCTTCCAGCTAGGTTTCCAAATCTTCTGGTCAACGGAACTGGGGGAATCGCAGTCGGGATGGCCACCTATATCCCTACCCATAATCTTGGGGAAGTTGTTGATGCCTGCTGTGCGGTCCTCGAGAATCCAGGTATAACCACCGAGGAATTGATGCAATATATTCCGGGGCCAGATTTCCCAACGGGGGGAATCATCATGGGGAATTCTGGGGTAAGATCAGCATTCAATACTGGACGGGGATCCGTCGTCGTGAGATCTAAAACCAGCATCATCAATGGTAATGGACGAGATACGATCTTAGTCCATGAGATCCCATATCAAGTCAACAAAGCCAAACTCGTCGAAAAAATAGCGGAATTGGTGAAGGATAAGGTCGTGGAGGGAATCTCGGATATTCGGGATGAATCCAATAAGGATGGTGTGCGAATAGTCATCGAACTTAGGCGAGATGCTATCGGTGAAGTCATCCTAAACCAGCTCTTTAAGTTTACTCCACTGCAGACCAGTTTCGGTTACAATATGTTGGCCCTCGTGAAGAATAAACCCGTCAGGCTTTCTCTACGTGAAATAATCGATAACTTCTTGGAATTTAGACGAGAGGTAATCACTCGAAGAAGCAAGTTTAATCTCAATAAGTGCCGTGAAAGAGCGCACGTTTTATTGGGGTTTGCTCTCGCGATATCGAATATCGATCGCGTCATAGAGATTATTCGAAGTGCAGCCGATCGGCAAGAGGCCAGAGAAAACCTTATGGTTGAGGTCTTCGATGCCCACGATATTCTCCCGATGCTGACCTTAATCGATGGCAAGGTGGAGGGGGGTAGTGATTATAAGCTATCCGAGATTCAAGCCAATGCAATCTTGGATTTGAGGCTGCACAGATTGACGGGATTAGAGAGAGATAAAATCGCAAAGGATATTGATGAGGTTAAAGAGCAGATCAATTCATTACTCACGATTCTAGGATCTAAACAAAAAATCATAGAAATCGTGCGGGATGAACTACAGGAAGTGAAGAAAAAGTTCAATACCCCGCGGTTGACGGCCATCGAGCAGACGTTCGAGACGTTTGAAGATGAGGATCTCATTCAGCGCGAGGATATGGTGATAACGTATACCATGGAGGGCTACGTCAAGAGAGTCCCGCTATCAACGTATAGAGCCCAGAGACACGGAGGCCGTGGACGCAGCGGAATGGGAGTCAAGGATGAAGACATCGTAAAGGATGTGCTCATCGCAAATACCCACGACGAAATCCTGGTGTTCTCCTCGCTCGGAAAAGTCTATAAAATGAAAATATATAAGCTACCTGTTGGATCTCCTACGTCCAAGGGTAGAGCCCTCGTCAATCTCCTCCCCATCGAAGAGAATGAAGCGGTCTCCACGATCTTGGTCGTGAAAAAAGATGAAGATATTCAATCGAGGACACTTATATTCGTGACGTCGTTCGGTAATATCAGGCAAAACAAATTCAGTGATTTCGTGAATATTCAATCGAATGGGAAGAAGGCGATAGGTCTCGATGATGGTGAAAAGCTAATCGGGGTTGCATTCTCCAATGCTGATGACGATGTCTTTATAGCCACCAAATATGGGATATGCAATAGATTCCCAGTACAGGATGTAAGGATTTTTGCCGGAAGGACGTCCAATGGAGTACGCGGCATTAAACTCAAGAAAGATGATGAGGTTATATCGATGGCGATTCTCGATAAATGGGAAATCGATACCATCGAAGAGAGAGAATTGTATCTAAAGAATGCGGATCAGTTACGCAAGGCATCGAATGTACCGAACGATTCGATAGTGAAAGACAGAATGACACTCCTAGCACAAAATGAGAAATTTATTTTGACGGTGACGGAAAACGGCTTCGGGAAGGTCTCATCGTTCTATGAATACAGATCAACCAGTCGCGGGACACAAGGGTTCTCCAATATATCGATTACAGAGCGTAATGGTAATGTAGTCAATTCATTCCCTGTCTCGCTCGATACTCACATCATGATGATAACGAATACTGGCCGGATTATGAGATGCGGAGTGCAAAATGTGAGGATAACTCACAGGGTGGCCCAAGGAGTCATACTGCTACGCCTGGACCCGGGCGAAACCATAACATCTGTATCGGCCATCAATGAAACCGTCGATGAGAATGAATCCTAAGGCATGGCGCCAAATATAAAGATCTATATTGTAGCGGGAGAGCCATCTGGAGACGCAATAGGCGCCAAGGTATTAAGGGCCATCAAAACAGAAGGGTCTGTTGACGTATCTGGCGTCGGTGGACCACATCTGGCACGCGAAGGATTAGATAGTCTCTTCAATATTACGGAGATTTCACATGGAGGGATTATAGAGCTCATCCCCCATATTCGGCGAATCAAACAGCTCATTCAAATGACGATCGATGATATCACGAAGGTTCGCCCAGATGTCCTCCTCACCATCGATTCACCGGGATTTTCGTTCAGAATCGCCAAAGCCGTAAAAAATAGCAATTTAGGAATTAAGATGATTCACCTCGTGGCTCCCAGTGTGTGGGCCTGGAGGAAGGGACGCGCAAAAAAAGTGGCCAAGATTTACGATGCCCTATTGACTCTCTTTGATTTCGAACCTCAATACTTCCTGCCGCATGGTTTACGGACTGAATTCGTTGGTCATCCATTGATGGAAGATTACGAGGAGTCGATCAGTTTAACTAGGGATGACACCATACTACTCATGCCTGGTAGCCGCCTCCAGGAAATCAAACAAATCCTGCCGATCTTGCTAAAGGTTACAGACGAATATACTGGGACAAGCAGAGTCGTCATCCCCACGTTACCGCACCTCTCCCGATATGTCGATGGATTGGTTGGTTCAAGGTCCATCGAAATAATTACTAATGATAAAGAGAAGAATGAGTTATTCCGGAGAGCCGGATTGGCGATCGTCGCCAGTGGCACCGCGACGCTTCAGCTGGCCCTGGCTGGCTGTCCGATGATCGTCTGCTATAAGATGAATCGAATTACCTATAACATAGTAAAACCATTCGTTAAGACGAAGCACATCGCCCTCGGGAATATAATATTGAATAGACCTCTTCTGCAACCTTCCGAATCAGAATTGAAGGCAGGAGACACGGAGATTGGAAGCGGAGCGTACTCTAGTGTACGTGCCCCTTCGAGCACCGGATCGACGAACCAACAACCTTATTCAGGAGAGTTACGGGAGAGATCTATTGAAAGCGTGATTCCAGAACTGATCCAGGATGCCTGCACCGCGGCCAATATTATGCGCCACGTCAAAGATTTGAACCGAGAACACCAAGTCACTAAATTAAAAGAAATTAGAAACAGACTTTACGACGGAAATGTCTTGCCGAGCCAAAAGATAGCGAGAATAATTTTGGCGGTGGGGAATGAGATAAGATCCCTGGAGAAATAGAATAATGCTTGGATTCCCATAATTCCTCCAACATTCTGTGAGACTTAAAGGGTCCTAATGTTATACTGGCTTCTCATCCTGGACTTGCGCCACCTCTATTGACGATGTTTTGTCATTGAATATAGCGACCACATCAAGATTTAGATCTGAGTCTTTGGCGCTAAATGCCATGCAATTCCCTGTGCATCCATCCCCATCGTATAATAACGCGACATATCCTTTCTTGATTCTGAGTGAACTAAGTTGATTATTACCTATGCCGAGTTGACCGGAATTATACCGACCGACACCAAGTATTTTACTGGTGCCTCCGAATCCTCCATGCTGATAAATCGTGACATTGGCAAGACTAATTTCGGAGCTAATGCCTAAGCTAACCATCATGCAGCATAAAGACCTGATTTTCATAAAAATTATCCTCATAAACCACGTATAGCTTAAATATTATGCCAATATATTATTAACATATTATTAATTGGAAGTATATCAAAGGCTAAAGAATGTCAGTTTATTGGAGCTCCGGCAAGTTTTAAAAGAACTGCTATACTCGCGCAACTTAATAAACACCTACGTGGTTATCAAATTTGGTATCGAAAAAAATTGGCCGAAGGCGGCTGCCGATTCGAATTTCACTCTGTTTAACATAGTTATATGGTTGCCAAATGGATTAAGTACATCATTTTCTTCAATCAAATTCTATCGTTCGATAATGACCAGCTTTGCCCCTCTCCAAAACTAAGCCTGGCCATTCGATGAGGCATATACATTCGTTCATGGCTTCAAGGATACCGAGGTTTTCTAACTCGGCCGGATGTCCTATTCTATACAAATCCACGTGCCAAACTGGCCCCTTAACCGTATCGTATATGTGGATTATGTTAAACGTGGGGCTCGTTATTTCTTGATTCCTATTAAACCTCTCCCGTAACACTCCTGAATAAGCTTGTTGGTTCGTCGATCCGGTGCTCGAAGGGGCACGTACACTAGAGTACGCTCCGCTTCCAATCTCCGTGTCTCCTGCCTTCAATTCTGATTCGGAAGGTTGCAGAAGAGGTCTATCAATCAGTAGCACTCGAATAAAGAATTGAGAAAACGTCGTCTTACCGGTCCCTATATCTCCCATCAAGAAATATGTAAAAGGCGCGATAGCATTTCTGGCTAAATCCTCAGCCATCGATCTTAACTCATCTATGGAATACTTATATCCCACGAGGACACTACTTCTTTTTATCCTTGACGAATCTCTTGGAATACTTGCCGAGACCGGCGAACGCCTCGCTAACGATACCGCCCGTCTTGCCCTCTGTCTTCGTCTTCTCTCCAACCGGAGAAATGTCCTTCTCGTATTTACTCTCGGAGACCTTGCGGACCACCCCATCGGGGCCGAAGGATACGATCACCGTCTTCCGGTCGACAGTCTTTGGATCCAGGAATCCTTCCTTCTCCGTCCTCTTTGAGACATAATACCAAGAATACTCACCGTTGGCCCCCTGCACCGAGGATCTCACCGTCGGGGATCCAAACATCTCGAAGACACTGGCCTCGTTAGACTGCCCAACGACTATCTTACTAAAATCAGCCGTCTTCATGGAGTATCCCCTGTTGTATACCGTCGTCTCACATCCAGAGACAGCGAGCGCTACAAGGCAATACAGAAGAGAACGGCAACTCTTCATGCGTTCGCTCCAACGACTGCAGTTGTATCAACAGATAAGTCCCCCCCGTCCACGAGTTCAATGAAGGCGACGGGTGCTGCATCTCCATATCTAAAGCCAGCCTTCACAATCCGGACGTACCCACCGGGCCTATCCTTAAACCTCGGGGCTATGTCGTCGAATAACTTCCGGACGATCTCGGTGTCCTGCAATCTCGCCATTGCGAGCCTCCTGGCGTGAAGGGTATCCTCCCTGGCCAAAGTGATGAGTTTCTCAACGATCGGACGTAATTCCTTCGCCTTTGGAAGAGTCGTTTTAATTTGCTCATGTTTTAACAGAGAACACGACATCGCCTTAAACATAGCCTTCCTATGTGAACTAGTCCTATTTAATCTTCGTCTAGCAAAACCGTGTCTCATAATACCTCATCCTCTCCATATCATTAACTTAATTATACTGATCATCGAGCTTCCTGGCTAGATCATCAATATTCTCCGGGGGCCAACCTGGGATGACCGTACCAAACGATAACCCCATCCCCGCCAACAAGTCCTTAATCTCGTTCAAAGACTTCCTACCAAAGTTCGGGGTTTTCAGCATATCTGCCTCAGACATCTGTATCAGATCCCCTATATAGAAAATATTCTCATTCTTCAGGCAATTAGCCGATCGAACAGAAAGCTCCAATTCATCAACTTTCCTGAGCAAATTCTTGTTGAATGGAAACTCTTCGATTTCCTCTTTGACTTCATACGTACGATACTCATCGAAATTCACGAATCCAGCAAAGTGATCTCTCAATATAGAATTCGCCTGCGCAAATGCATCGTCTGGACGAATCGAACCATCCGTCTTGATGCGAATCAAAAGCTTATCGTAGTCTGTCCTCTGCCCTACCCTAGTCTGCTCCACCTTGAAATCAACCAAAGTTATGGGGCTAAAAATAGAATCTATAGATATTAGTCCGATCGTATTAGACTGATCATCATGATGCGTGGACGGCACATACCCCCTTCCATTCTTAACGGTCAATTCCATGTTGAGTGAGGCCCCACTCTCCATAGAACAGATGACATGATCCGGATCCATCACCTCAACATCCGTTGGGCAATCTAGATCCTTAGCGCAAACCACCTTCTGGCCAGTGGCGATCACTTTAATCTTCCTCACTCTATCGGAATGCAGCTTGATACGCAGCGCCTTCAGGTTCAAAATAATCTCGGATACGTCTTCCATGACGCCAGGGATCGTGGAGAATTCATGTGTTATACCATCTATCTTCAAAGAAGTTATGGCCGAGCCGCCAATGGATGATAGTAATACCCTCCTCAGAGCATTCCCGAGGGTTGTTCCAAACCCACGTTCTAAGGGCTCGATCACGACGACCCCGTCCCTCAATAAGGGATCGGAATACTTCACATCAACCTTCCCAGGTTTTATTAACGAACGCCAAGTATTATCCACTTAACCAAGACTCCAAAAATAACAAACTATACTAACCCACAAAAAGCTTGTTGGTCCGTCGATCCGGGGCTCCTGCCATCAATCCTTTTTGTTGATGAGTATAAACTCCGCATCATCAATTCCTACGCGCCTTTGGTGGCCTGCAACCGTTGTGCGGCAGGGGTGTCACGTCAGATATCGAAGTCACGACAAATCCCGCCGTCTGTAGTGATCGTATCGCCGTCTCTCTCCCGGAACCTGGCCCCCTGACGATGACCCTCACGTTCCTCACTCCATGCTCGGCCGCCTTCCTCGCGGCATCCTCGGCGGCCAACTGAGCCGCATAAGGAGTCGATTTCCTGGAGCCCTTAAAGCCGACGATTCCTCCAGACCCCGTGGAGATGGTATTCCCACTCTCATCAGTGATCGTTATTATCGTATTATTAAAGGTCGCACTAATATGAGCCACAGCATTGACTATATTCTTCCTCTCCCTACGTTTAATACGATTTCCAGTATTCTGAGCCATACATCTCCCTGATAAAAAAATTACCTAGTGGCCATCTTCTTTCCGGCAATCGGAATGGCCTTACCCTTTCTAGTCCTAGCGTTCGTGTGGGTCCTCTGTCCTCTGACGGGCAACCCCTTTCTGTGTCTCAAGCCTCTGTAGCACCCAAGATCAGTTATCCTCTTGATGTTCATCGATATCTGACGACGCAGATCACCCTCGACCTTATAATCTCTGTCGATGATCTCACGTATCTTCAGAATCTCCGCATCCGTCAAATCAAACACCCTCTTCTCAAGGGGAATCCCCGCCTTCTCAACGATACATCTGGCGTGATAAGAACCGATACCAAATATATACGTCAATCCAATCACTACCCTCTTTTGAGTCGGAATATTAACGCCAGCAATACGAGCCACTACTTATCTCTCCTTCTTACTCAAACCTAGAACGTTCATTACCTCTGCACTCACGTTATCAAAAGATGCCGCCGCATCTATATTGCTCAAAATCCCGAGATCCTGATAATAACCAACCAAAACCTCCGTTTTCTCGCGATATTCAGCCAATCTCTTCTTCAGTGAGACATCATTATCATCACATCTCCGATCAAATTCTCCGTGCCCACAAACGTCGCATACACCCTCGACCCTCGGCCGCAAGAAAAAATCGTTATATATCCTACCACACTTCCCACACGAATATCTACCGAGAATTCTCTTAGTAATCACTTCATCATCGACGACAAAATTCAGGACATAGCCATCCTTCAATCCCAACTCAGCCAAGAGACCGGCCAAAGCCTTCGCTTGCCCCAAAGTACGCGGGAATCCATCGAATATAATCGACCGCGTGTATTCACCACTATGGGCCCCATTCAGCTCATCTCGAACACAGCCGACGACAATGTCATCCGGCAGCAAGTTCCCTCCTTCCATCAGAGCACCTATCGTACCCCCATCACTGGCGATAACCTTATCCCTATTCTTTCTAAGGATATCTCCAACGGCAACCACGGAGAACCCATAATTTTGCACCAAGAAGCCTGCCTGCGTCCCTTTCCCGCATCCTGGAACTCCAAGGAAGACAGTCCATAATCTACTCACAGGCTCAATCATATAAGCCCCCTACTCCGCCCCTTCTTGAATAACCCCTCATACTGCTGGGCTATCAAGTGCGATTGGAACTGCGATACGGTATCTATCGAGACATTGACAACGATCAACAAACTGGTACCACCAAAGTAGAACGGCAATGAAATCTTCATTAACAGCAGCTCGGGCAGTAAACATATGATGCATAAATATATTGCACCTATCGTCGTGAGTTTGAGGAGAATGGAATCTATGTATTCAGCCGTCGCGTCACCTGGCCTAATACCAGGAATATAGCTCCCAGATTTCTTTAAGTTATCGGCCGTATCCTTAGGATTAAACATAATCGCCGTATAAAAGAACGCAAAGAATATGACGGCCACCGTAAAACATGCAAGGTACAGAGGCTGCCCATGGCTAAAAAGCCTGGAAACGTTCCCCAGAATAGAATCCGGATCAAAAGTCCCAAAACTAAAGACGGTCATCGGTAGAAGCAGAATAGACGACGCGAAGATTGGAGGTATGACCCCAGCATTATTCAATTTCAGGGGCAGATGAGAACTCTGCTGGTGCGCCGGCATGTTCATCATCGTCTGTCTTTTGGGATATTGGATTGGAATCCTCCTATTAGCCTTCTCCATGAAAACTATGAACGATATCACTGTGATGACCATGATGAGCAAGCCCACCAATGCCATCACCGAAATCGTCCCCTGTTTCCCCATGGCGAAGGTATTGAACAAAGAACTCGGGAGGTTCGCCACGATACCGGCATAAATGATCATAGAAGAACCATTGCCTAGCCCTCTAGCTGATATCTGCTCACCGAGCCACATTATGAAAAGAGTCCCGCCAGTAAGGCTCGTCATCGTCGTGAATCTAAACAACAGACCAGGATCCAGAACGGCGCATCCAGCTTGCCCCACGATCCTTTCAAGCCCCACGGAAATGCCGTATCCCTGGGCCAACGCCAGGGCAACCGTGCCATATCTCGTATATTGATTTATCTTTCTTCGCCCGGCCTCACCCTCCTTCTTCAGGGCCTCCAGCTGAGGAGACATAGTAGTCAGGAGCTGAACTATAATGCTCGCCGAGATGTACGGCATAATGTTTAATGAAAACACGGTCATTCGACCAATGGCGCCTCCGGAGAATAAATCCAAGACACCTAAAAGCCCACCGGCATGACTCCTCGTAAACTCGGCGACCACCTCTGGATTAATGTTCGGCAATGGAATGTATGTGCCGAAACGATAAATAATCAGAATGAAAATAGTAAACCAAATGCGCTTCTTTAAATCTTGCGCCTTCTTAAAGGAAGACAAATTAAAGTTCTTAGCGAGATGTTCTATCGGTGACGCCATTCAGCCATATCCTTACTCTATAGTCAAAGTACCGCCGGCCGCGGCCAACATTTCTTTTGCCTTGCCACTCGCCCTCGTCACGGCCACCTTAACCGTGAAATCAATCTTCCCGTTTCCGATCAGGGAAACGCCGGTGATATAGGATGGCATATATCCGATGCGTATCAATAAATCTCTGTCGACGACGCCATCATCGGCGATAAGCCCCTTCTTCTTTAATCTAGTAATCTTGAAGAAATCCAACTCATAGAGCTCCTGGCGATGAATATTGACGAATCCTCTCTTCGGGAGGCGTCTGTGCAGAGGGGTCTGCCCTCCTTCGAAACCATTGATGCTGACTCCAGACCTGGCCGTCTGGCCCTTCCCCCCCCTTCCGGATGTCTTGCCCAGGCCAGATCCAATCCCTCGACCAAGCAACTTAATCTTTCCTCTGGCCCCGTTATTATCACGGATATTATTTAATTTCAACTCACCAGCCATAACGAACACCTACACAATCTTAATTAAATGCCTGACCTTCTCAATGAGGCCCAAAACGGAATTATTGGCAACGACCTCCCTCTCGGAGCCGATGCCTCTCAGACCCAATGATTTCAGATGCAGCGATTGCTTCTTGCATCTCCTAATCGGGCTACCAATTTGCTTTACCTTGATCTTTTCACCCTGCTTTATCATCTGGCACCCTCAGAAATTTCGTTACTGCTTACATCATGCTCCGTTTTACGCCCAGCACTCCTTCTCTCGAGAATCTCAGGGAGCTTTTTATCGAGCTTCGCGGCAATCAACTTTGGTGGGGCTATATCACGCAGAGCAAAGAAAGTGGCTCGAACCATATTATGGTAATTCCCAGAACCAACTGACTTGCTCACTATATCCTGCACACCCAAAGCCTCGAAAACGGCTCTCATCGGGCCACCGGCAATAACACCCGTACCGGGAGGTGCCATTCTAAGGAAAACATGGCCAGCACCAACTCTAGCCGAAGCGTCGTGCCGGATCGTCCGTCCTTCCTTCAAGGAAACACGTATCATAGATCTCTTGGCCTTTTCAGCGGCTTTCTTCACGGCATCAGGGACCTCACGTGCCTTAGCAGATGCATATCCAACACGGCCCTTTCCGTCGCCAACGACAACCAACGCGGAAAAGCGCATATTCTTACCACCCTTCACAACCTTCGTAACCCTACGAACACTAACCAATTTCTCGATTAAGTGCTCCTGGGCTTCGGCCCCTTTCTTACCTTCGTTCGCTCGAACCATAAAAATCTACCCTAACACTAAAAATTCAATCCGTTTTCTCTGGCGCTATCCGCCAATACCTTAACTCTGCCGTGATATAAAAATCCAGATCTATCGAAGACGACGTTAGTGACGTTCTTCTCCTTCGCCTTCAGAGCAATAACCTTGCCGACCATCGCCGCCGCCTCTTTACTACCACCATTCTTGATGTTCTCTTTCACTTCCTTGCACAACGTGGAAACATGAACGATAGTCTTATCCCCGGCCTCGTCTAGTATCTGTGCATACATGTGGTTATTAGTCCGATGAATAAGGAGCCTGCACCGGCCATTGATAGTCTTCGCGATCTTAAAACGCTGCCTAGACTTACGAATTTGCCTCAATTGATCTGACGTTCTCATATTACTTCTTCTTCCCCTCTTTCCTATACACAAACTCGCCGGATCTTATCACGCCCTTGCCCTTATATGGCTCGGGTTTCCTGTAACACCTCAGCACGGCCGCCACGTCTCCGACCTGTTTTTTATCGTGCCCTGAGACGACGATCGCCGTCGGTTTCGGACAGTTAATTGAAATCCCATCTGGAATATCAAAAGTTATATCATGGCTATATCCCAGCTGCATCGTCAGCTTCTTCCCGCTCACGGCCGCCTTATAACCAACCCCAACCATCTCCAATTCAATCTTGAAGCCAGTATCCAATCCAGTGACTATATTCTTCACGTTCCGCTGAGATGTTCCCCAGAGCGCCCTCGTAGACTGCGCCGAATCCAACGGCGTAAACAAGATCCCGCTTTCTGTATTCTCAACTTTCAAGCAATCGGGAACTTTATAAGTCTCTTCGATACTGCCCTTCTTAATCGTCAGCATATTCCCATCCAATGCGACACTCACCCCAGATGGGATCTGAACACTATGCTTACCAACTCTAGACATCTTCCTCAACTCTTAGAAAACGGAACATATAACTTCTCCACCGATGGAAAGCTTCCTCGCCTCAACATCGGACATAACTCCTCTATTCGTGGAGAGTATATTGATACCAAGGCCATTCTTCACGAAGGGCAAATCCTTAACCGAAGAATACACCCTCCTCCCTGGTTTCGACACTCTCTTTATCTCGTAAATAACGGGCTTCCCTTCAAAATACTTCAACTCGATACGCAATTTCTTAAATCCAGTCTCCGGGCAATCCAGCACTGTATAGCCTCTTATGTATCCCTCGCTCACAAGCACCTTTAAGACGTCTTCTCTGCCTCTCGACATCGGAGAATCGACGGTGCGCTTATGAGCCATCTGTGCATTCCTAATCCTAGTAATCAGATCACTAACTGAATCAACGATACTCATTATCCCAATATACCCTCTACCAACTCGCCTTAACCACGCCCGGTAAGAAGCCCTCGGACGCCAATCCTCTCAGCATAATCCTAGACATCCCAAACTTTCTATAATACCCCCGCGATCTTCCCGTCAGGGCACATCTGTTCCTCACTCTAACACTCGATGAATTTCTCGGCATCTCGGCTAGCTTGTGAACGGCGTTCATCCTCTCAGACAGCGGCAAATCCTTATTCCTTATCAGCTTTCTTAGAGAATTACGGGTCGCCTTCTTTCCGGCCGCCATCCGCTTTCTCCTGTTATTGTTTTCTATCGAACTTTTCTTCGCCATAATCTTCCCTTAACTCGTAAACGGAAACCTCAGCCCTCTCAATAAGGCCAAGGCAGATCTATCGTCCTGAGCAGTCGTACAAACCGTAATATCAAATCCACGAATCTTATCGATTCTATCATAATTTATCTCCGGGAATACTATCTGCTCCTTAATCCCCATCGAGAAATTTCCATGCCCATCGAAACCACGACTCGATAATCCTCTAAAGTCCCTCACCTTCGGCAGGGCGATATACACGAGTCTATCGATGAACTCATACATCCTATCCCGGCGCAGAGTCACCTTCACACCGAGCTTTGCGCCTTCTCTTAATTTAAATCCAGCTATCGATTTTTTTGCTTTAGTAATCACGGGCTTCTGGCCAGATATCGCCATCATCTCGTCGAATATAATCTGCACTACCTTGTTATCTTGGGCAGCCTCAGAAGACGTACAGTTTAAAACTATCTTCTCCAATTTTGGCACTGTAAAATCGTTCGTAAGGCTGAGCTCTTTCTTCAACGAAGCTCTTATGTCAGAAAAGTATCTATCTTTTGAGTAACTCATAACAATTCCCTACAAAACACTCCCAGACTTCTTGCAGTAGCGCACCTTGCTGCCATCATCATTAATCCTGTACCCAACCTTCGAGATCAGGCCCGTCACCGGATCAACGATCGACACATTAGAGATGTGTATTGGCATCTCCTTCTTATGTGCCCCCTCCGGATGTCTAAAATCCGGCTTCGTATTCCTCACGACAACATTGACATTTTCAACAATAACCTTCGCTTTGTCAAGGAAAACTTGCTTCACAACGCCCTTGGTTCCTTTGTCCTTGCCGGTAATGACCTGCACCAAATCACCCTTCTTGATTTTAAATTTTGGCTGAGTCATAATTACAAAACCTCCGGTGCCAGCGAAATGATCTTCATATAACCGGCCGCTCTCAATTCCCTAGTCACGGGGCCGAATATGCGACTCCCTATTGGCTCACCCTGCTTATCGATCAGCACCACGGCGTTCCTATCGAAAGCAATCTGCATCCCATCACTCCTTCGGATCGGGTGCTTCGTCCTGACGATGACGGCCTTATGAACGTCACCCTTCTTCACCTTCCCCCTCGGGATCGCACTCTTTATGGAAACAACGATGACATCTCCAACACCAGCATACCGCCTCTTAGATCCACCGAGAACCTTGATGCACAACACCTCTTTCGCACCGGAATTATCGGCAACACTCATTCGAGATTCAGACTGAATCATAACCCTCCGCCTCCATTCACAATCTTTGAATCCACAACCCACTTCTTTATCTTCGAAATAGGCCGAGACTCTATAATCTTAACAATATCTCCAATCTTGTAAGCATTATCCTCATCATGCGCCATATACTTCTTATGTAATTTCACGTACTTCTTGTATATCGGGTGCATAACGCGATTCTCAACTCTGACCGAAACGGTCTTATCACATTTATCACTGACAACAACACCTTGTAATGTCCGACGGGGCATATTCTATCTCTCCTAATCCTTCAATTGACTCAATCTAGTTTTCACTCTCGCTATATTCTTCCGGCAAGAGCGAATGGTAGACGTCCTGACGTCTTGAGTAGTCTTCGTTAAAACTCGTAAATTAAAATACTCACGCTTCATGTCGTTACACAGCCGAAGCAGCTCCTTGGCATCTTTCTGCAAGAGATCAACAAACTTCATACTCAATACTCCTCCACCAATGACTAAACAATACGCTTAACAAACTTGGTACGAATTGGCAATTTAGTCGCGGCTATTTCGAAGGCAGCCTGAGCTATCTCCTCAGAAACGCCATCCAACTCAAACATAACCCTGCCGGGATAAACCCTGCATGCCCAAAACTCGGGGGCGCCCTTGCCGCTGCCCATACGTACTTCAGCCGGTTTCTTAGAGACTGGAAGATCCGGGAAAATCCGTATCCAAACGCGACCGGCCCTTTTTATGTATCTAGAAATCGCTCTCCTGGCCGCCTCGATCTGCCTCGCCGTAATCCTGGACGGTTCAACGGCCTTCAAGCCATAGCTCCCGAAACTCACCTCGATTCCAGACGTCGCATTTCCTTTAATACGCCCTTTAAAAGCCTTCCTAAATTTAGTTCGCTTAGGGGACAACATAATAAATACCTCTCATCAAAATCATGCCTTCTTATCCCTCGATAAGAAATCTCCTATCTCACAATCTCCCTTATAGAGCCACACCTTAATCCCGCAGGTACCATACGTCGTCTTTGCAACGCCGACACTGAAATCAACATCAGAACGCAGAGTATGCAATGGGACTCTCCCCTCGCGATACCACTCCGTCCGCGCGATTTCAGCTCCATTCAATCTTCCAGACACGTTAATCCTAATCCCAGCGGCTCCCATCTTCATGGCGGATTGCATCGCGCGCTTCATCGCCCTTCTATACGAGACTCTCTTCTCGATCTGATGAGCAATACCCTCAGCAATCAAATGTGCATCAACCTCCGGCTTCCTAACGCCCACGATATTGATCGAAACATCCATGCCAGACATCGCCGAAATCTGAGCCTTAAGCTTCTCGAGATCGGCCCCACCCTTTCCAATCAGAACGCCAGGTCTCGCGGCATAGATCTCTATGATGGCCTTCTTCGCAGGTCTCTCAATGACGACCCTAGAAATACCAGCCGAATAATATTTCTTCCTGATATAATTTCTTATCTCAATATCTTTCAACAAAAGCGCGGAATAATCCTTCTCGGAGAACCATCTAGATTCCCAAGTCCTCAATATCCCTAATCTCATGCCGACTGGATTAACCTTCTGACCCATAAAAAACCTCAACCTCTCTCTTCAACGATCACTGTAAGGTGACTAAACGGCTTCATGATGACGCCTCCCCTGCCCCTTCCTCTCGGATGGAACCGGCGAAGCTTGATACTATATCCAACGTGTGCCTCTTTAACGTATAAACCTTCAGAATTCATCCCGTGGTTATTCTCGGCGTTCGCAATGGCTGAATTCAGCGTCTTCCTGACATCGTTCGCAATCCTCTTCTTTGAGTAAAGCAGAACATTCAACGCCTTCTGGACGTGCATACCACGTATCATCGACGCCACAATGTTCAGCTTCTGTGGGCTGACCCTAACTTTTCTTAAAATAGCCTTCGCCGTATTATTTTGCATAATCATCTCTTAGCCTTCTTATCAGCTCCGTGCCCGTAATACGTGCGCGTCGGAGCGAATTCACCAAACTTGTGGCCCACCATATTCTCGGAAACAGAAACTGGAATAAACTTCTTGCCATTATGGACGCCGAATGTAACACCCACAAACTGCGGTAGAATAGTAGACCTCCTGGACCAAATCTTCACAACATCAGAACGCCCAGAAGCCTTGACGGCCTCAGCCTTCTTCAACAAATACCTATCAAAAAAAGGCCCCTTCCAAACTGATCTCGCCACTTCCTAAATCCCCCTACTTTCGCTTTGACATTATATAATGACTAGTACGCTTGTTCCTACGTGTTTTTTTGCCTTTCGTAGAAATGCCCCATGGAGTAACCGGATGCCGTCCACCAGACGTCTTTCCTTCACCACCGCCATGTGGATGATCAACCGGGTTCATGGCGACTCCTCTGACGCACGGTCTCTTGCCCATCCACCGGCTTCTCCCCGCTTTTCCATAGCTTCTATTCTGGTGATCCGCATTAGAGACGACTCCTATCGTCGCACTGCATACTCCGCTAATTAATCTCTGCTCTCCAGATGGCAACCTCAAGATAACATACGCACCATCGCGCCCCACTATCTGGACGCCGGCGCCAGCTGAACGAGCCATCTGGGCACCCTTCCCGATCTTCATCTCTATATTGTGCACAACGGTTCCGATCGGTATATTCTTCAGGAGCATCGTATTCCCCGGCTTTATATCGGCCTTATCGGACGAGATCACCGGATCTCCCACCTTCAATTTCTGAGGCGCTATGATATATCTATTCTCTCCGTCGGTATATTTGATGAGTGCTATAAACGCGCTCCTGTTTGGATCATACTCGAGCCTCTCGACGCGCCCGACGACGTCCTTCTTATCGCGGAGGAAATCAATGATTCTATAACGTTGCTTATGACCACCACCTCTATTCCAAACCGTAATATGGCCATGATTGTTCCGCCCTGCCCTGTTCAGCTTAATGGACGTCAACTTTTTGAATGGTTTCCCCTTCCAGAGACCAGACCTATCGATATTGACCAGTTGCCTCTGCGAAGTAGTTATAGGTCTATATTGTTTCAATCCCATCGTTCTACACTCCAACTCCCAGCTCGATCTTATCTCCAGAATCCAATCTCACAATAGCCTTCTTATAATCAGCTCTTCTTCCCAAAACTCCGCGGAAGACTTTCTTCTTCCCTTTAACGACAAGCGTATTTACTGACTCTACTTTAACATCAAAGATTCTCTCGATAGCGTTTTTTATTTCAATTTTCGTTGAGGATTTCTTCACGACAAAAACATACGCATTAGCCACCTCAAGAATCTTGGTAGATTTCTCCGTCAATACAGGATATCGCACGATATCAAAATCCTTCGAAGTAGCTCGGACTTTACTGCTCATATCAGCCTACCCTCCAGTTCCTTGATCGCGTCAACCGAGATCACTACCTTTTCTTTTCTAAGAATGTCATATACATTTGCCCCTATCTGAGGGACATAATCATACCCAACGATATTAGATAATGCCCGCAGAACAGGCTCGTTATTACTGGCGTCCACAAACAAAGCAGTCTTTAAATCCGAGAATCTAGATAAAAATTCCTTTGTCTTAATTCGTTCCTCATATTTCAAAGAATCGACGACTATCAGGTGCCCTTCCCTCGCCTTCGCGGAAAGCGCCATCTTAAGTCCCAATTTACGTACCTTCTTCTGCAGATCGAATCCATGATCTCTATTGACCGGGCCAAAGGCTATACCGCCGCCCCTAAACTGGACGGCCTTCCGTGAACCGTGACGAGCACCACCACTGCCCTTCTGACGGACGAACTTCCTCGTCGTCCCGTGCACATCTGATTTGCCCTTAACATTGTGGCTACCGCTCCGTCTCTTCGCCAACTGCCACAGGACAACTCGCGCCAAAATATCTCGTCTCGGCGTCAATCCAAACACTTGATCTGAGAGCTCAATCTCTCCAGATTCTTTATTGTTACTATCCAATACCTGCAACTTCATAATCATTTACCTGCTTCAGTTGTATGCTGCTTTATAGCATCTCTAATGAATACGGTCCCGCTTTTACATCCAGGCACCGCACCCCTAACAAAAATTACACCCTTTTCTTTATCGATCGAATGGACCATCAGATTAAGAGTCGTGACCCTTTGGTCACCCATATGACCAGCCATCCTCTTTCCCTTAAAAACTCGGCCAGGAAGCGTTCTATTACCCGTGGAACCGTGGCATCTGTGAGTAATGGAAACACCATGAGAAGCCCTCAAGCCTCCGAATCCGTGTCTCTTAATACCACCGGCGAATCCTTTCCCCTTTGTGATACCAGTCACGTCCACCAATTGTCCGCCAGAGAAATGATCGGCTTCAAACCTATCTCCCACATTATATTGGGTAATATCATCCACCCTAAACTCCTTCAGAATCCTGAAGAACTTGGATGAAAGCGTCTTGAAATATCCCTGCTGCGGTTTCTTGATGTGTTTCCCACTATCCTCTCGTACTCCGAGCTGAACAGCGTCATATCCATCCTTATCCCGAACCTTCAAAGAAACGACGGTGCACGGATCGACCTTCAAGACCGTCACTGGGACCTGAGTCCCATTGTCATCAAACAATTGGGTCATCCCCAATTTTTCGGCGACCAATCCTATCCTCATACCTCACTTCCCCCTACAATTTTATCTCGACGTCGATCCCAGCCGACAAATCGAGCTTCATTAATGCATCAACGGTCTGAGGCAACCAATCCCTAATATCTACCACCCGTCTATGAGTTCTGATTTCAAACTGCTCGCGTGATTCCTTATCGATGTGAGGAGAGCGATTCACTGTAAACCTCTCAATTTTAATCGGCAGAGGAACTGGCCCAACAACCTCGGCACCAGTCCTCTTAGCAGCATCCACTATCTCCTTAACAGACTGATCCAACAACCTGTGATCATAAGCCTTCAATCTGATTCG
The DNA here is from genome assembly GCA_031258145.1 of Holosporales bacterium. Classification (GTDB taxonomy): domain Bacteria; phylum Pseudomonadota; class Alphaproteobacteria; order RUG11792; family RUG11792; genus JAIRNI01. The sequence continues at coordinate 16,063 of JAIRNI010000046.1, read as the reverse complement.
AATATTACGCCATTCCATTTGAAATCTTCCCTACCTTCCTAAAAATTCCTCACTTTATTATCTTCGAAACAACACCGGCTCCAACTGTTCTTCCACCTTCTCTTATGGCGAATCTCAAGTTATCCTCCATGGCGATCGGCGAAATAAGCTCGACATTTATCTTGACGTTATCCCCAGGCATGACCATCTCAACTCCAGCCGGCAACGTCACCGTTCCCGTCACGTCTGTTGTTCTAAAATAGAATTGCGGTCTGTAATTGCCGAAGAACGGAGTATGCCTACCTCCCTCTTCCTTCGTCAAAACATAAACCTCTGCCTCGAAGACTGTATGCGGAGTGATCGATCCAGGAGCGGCCAAGACCTGTCCTCTCTCAACTTCCTCTCGCTTCGTCCCACGCAACAAGGCACCAATATTATCACCGGCCTCGCCCTGATCCAGAAGCTTCCTGAACATTTCGACGCCAGTTACAGTCGTCTTCTGAGTGGCTTTAATACCAACGATCTCGACTTCCTCGCCGACCTTTATAACTCCCCTCTCAACACGGCCCGTCACAACGGTACCACGCCCTGAAATGGAGAAAACATCTTCAATTGGGAGCAGGAATGGCTTGTCGATGGCCCTTTGAGGTTGCGGTATATACGAATCGACTACTTCCATCAACTTTAGGATAGATTCCTTTCCAACGCTTGGATCTCCGCCCTCCAGGGCAACCAATGCCGATCCCCTAACAATTGGAATATCGTCCCCAGGGAAGTTATAATAACTAAGGAGCTCCCTCACCTCCATCTCAACCAAGTCCACGAGTTCTGGATCGTCCACAAGATCCATCTTATTGAGATACACAACGAGAGCCGGAACGCCAACCTGCCTCGCCAGCAAGACATGCTCTCTGGTCTGAGGCTTTGGGCCGTCCGCCGCAGACACGACCAAAATAGCTCCATCCATCTGGGCAGCACCAGTGATCATGTTTTTGACGTAGTCGGCGTGCCCAGGGCAATCCACGTGAGCGTAATGTCTATTATCCGTTTCGTATTCAACGTGTGCCGTTGAAATAGTGATGCCCCTGGCTTTTTCCTCAGGGGCACCGTCTATCTCGTCGTAAGCCTTAAAACTCGCCTTACCGAGCTCGGCCATAACCTTCGTTATAGACGCGGTCAACGTCGTCTTCCCGTGATCAACGTGTCCAATAGTCCCTATATTACAATGCGGCTTAGACCTCGCAAACTTCTCTTTCGCCATTTTTTCACTCCATATTCCACAAAACTCCGAACGACACACGCGCCATTCTACGACACCTTCGCTTTAATTTCATCAGCAATTTGCTGCGGAACTTGATCATAATGATCAAAAACCATAGAAAATTGTGCCCTCCCCTGGCTCATCGATCTCAATATGTTAACATATCCAAACATATTAGCCAATGGAACCATCGCTGAAATCTCACGCGCATTACCAATTTGGTCCATGCCAGACACTTGCCCCCTCCGGCTATTGAGATCGCCTATTATATCTCCCATATAATCCTCAGGAGTCACGACTGATACTTTCATAATCGGCTCCAATAATCTTGGAGTACACCTGGCTATTCCCTCTCTAAACGCAGCACGGGCCGCAATTTCGAATGCCAAAACGCTGGAATCAACATCATGATACGCACCGTCGATTAAAGTCGCCTTAAAATCAATCATTGGGAACCCAGCGATGACGCCGGTATCCATGGCCGATTGAAGCCCCTTCACGACGCCCGGGATATATTCCTTCGGCACAACTCCACCAACGATCTTATTTTCAAACACAAAACCAGATCCTGGCTCCAGCGGCTCAAACACAAGTTTAATCCTGGCGAACTGCCCTGCCCCACCCGTCTGCTTCTTGTGTGTGTAATCAATCTCATTCTTTCTAGTAATCGTCTCTCTATACGCCACTTGTGGTGAACCAATATTAGCATCCACTTTATACACACGCTTCAATATATCGACTTTAATTTCGAGATGAAGTTCCCCCATCCCTTTTATTATGGTTTGCCCACTTTCGTTATCAGAAGACACCTTAAAAGACGGATCCTCGGATGCCATCCTCGATAAGGCGATGCCCATCTTTTCCTGGTCTGCCTTCGTACATGGCTCAATCGCAATCTCAATAACCGGATCCGGGAATTCCATTTTCTCCAGAATAACGGGCTTGGTCTGAGAGCAGAGTGTCTCTCCAGTCGTCGTCAGCTTCAATCCACACAGCGCCACGATATCACCAGCGGCAGCGTATTTGATATCTTCTCTGTTGTTGGCGTGCATCAATAACATCCGGCCGATCCTCTCGACCTTATCCTTCACCGAATTTAAGACGCTAGTTCCAGATTCGAGAATGCCCGAATATATTCTAAAGAATGTGATGCTACCTACGAACGGATCGGTCATAATCTTGAATGCCAACCCTGCAAACGGCTCGGCGTCGTCTGGTTTCCTTAAAACTTCATTCCCGCTGAGATCGGTCCCACAAACATCTCCTATATCGAGTGGAGACGGCAGATAATCAACGACAGCATCCAGGAGATATTGCACCCCTTTATTTTTGAATGCTGAACCACAGAGAACCGGCACGAACGCACCCTTGATTGTTCCCCTTCTTATACATTTCTTAATCAAATCTAAACAAATATCTTTGCCTTCTAGATAGGCCTCCATCGCCGTATCATCCTGATCCACGATAATATCAAGAAGTTGCGCTCTATACGTCTCGGCCTGCTCCCTCAGATCCTCCGGGATCTCGACGATATCATACTTTGCCCCAAGATCCTCGTTGTGCCAAATATACGCCTTCATCTCGACGAGATCGATGAGCCCCTTGAAATCAGATTCAACACCTATTGGCAACGCGATGACCGCAGGCTTCGCCCCCAATCTATCGACTATCATATCGACGCACCGATAGAAATTAGCGCCCATCCTATCCATCTTATTGACAAAGCAAATTCTGGGAACCTTATATTTATCCGCCTGACGCCAGACCGTCTCAGACTGAGGTTCGACTCCAGCTACGCCATCGAAAACAGTGATCGCGCCATCGAGCACTCTCAAGCTCCTCTCGACCTCAACAGTGAAATCAACGTGCCCCGGCGTATCGATTATGTTAATCCTGTGATCTTTCCAGAAACACGTGGTCGCGGCCGATGTGATGGTAATCCCGCGCTCCTGCTCTTGCTCCATCCAATCCATCGTGGCGGCCCCTTCGTGGACCTCACCTATTTTATATGACTTCCCAGTGTAATATAGGATTCTTTCCGTGGTCGTCGTCTTCCCGGCATCAATATGAGCCATGATCCCTATATTTCTATAGAGCTCAATCGGCGTAGTGCGCTTCATAAAATTTCTTTCCCTCCCCTGTCTATCACCATCTGTAATGAGCGAAGGCTCTGTTGGCCTCGGCCATCTTATGAGTATCTTCCTTCTTCTTGACGGCGGCTCCCTTCCCAGATGCGGCATCCAGAATCTCTGCGGCCAATCTCTCTTCCATCGTCTTCTCAGCTCTTGATCTAGCGGCCTTGATCACCCATCTGATGGACAGCGCCTGAGCCCTCTCCTGAGAAACCTCGGTGGGGATCTGATACGTTGCTCCGCCAACGCGCCTGGATCTGACCTCTAACGATGGTCTGGCATTCGCCAGTGCTTCTGAGAACAGCTCAAGACCAGTCTTCCCGTTTTTACCCTGAATCCTCGAGAATGCACCGTATACTATCCTCTCGGAAACAGATCGCTTCCCATCATACATCATGCAATTCATGAATTTCGTTACGATGGCACTGTCATACATTGGATCCTTCAGGACTTCTCTCTTTTCAGCGGCCCTACGTCTTGCCATTTTCTCCCAGTTCCTCTTCCTAAAAAACTACTTCGGTCTCTTGGCGCCGTATCTAGAACGCGCCTGCTTCCTATTCTTGACTCCCTGAGTATCGAGAGTTCCCCTTATTATGTGGTACCTAACACCCGGCAAGTCTTTGACACGCCCTCCTCTGATCATCACAACGGAGTGCTCCTGGAGATTATGCCCCTCACCGGGAATATATCCCGTCACCTCATATCCATTCGTCAATCTAATACGAGCCACCTTCCTCATGGCCGAATTTGGCTTCTTCGGAGTGGTCGTAAAAACACGGGCACATACCCCCCTCTTTTGTGGACACTCCTCGAGCGCAGGGACCTTATTCCGCGCGACTTTCGGCTTCCTCGGGGATCTTATCAATTGATTAATCGTAGGCATCTATTTCCTTCTCAATATGACGAAAAAACCAACGGCAATGCATCAACATTGCACGACACAACTGATATGATACATTTAGGCTGAAGGTTTGTCAATATTCGTATTGTGCAATAGCTGACTTAAATTGCGGTCGACGATTATATCGGCCTCGATCAATGGCTGCGTAAAAGACAATCCCTCGATGGATGTGACCCTCGATAACGCAACATACGTCTGTCCACATTCGAAATTCCCAGTGCTTAAGTCTAATCTAACGTCATCTAAGGTCAGGCCCTGGGCTTTGTGGATCGTGCTGGCCCAAGCTAACTGCAATGGGAACTGTGTATATTTTCCAACAATTTTTTTGGAAATTGTATTATCGGTGGGATCGAGACTGTAAACATATCTTTCCCACGTATTCTGCACCACCTTCCACGTCTGATTACCCTGATCGAGATCAACGTATATCGCATCACTGGTTAGACTCTGCACTGTCCCCAGGCTCCCATTAACCCACCTTCGATTATTCACGTCATTTTTAACCATCATGATCCGGGCACCCTCCTTGAGGTACAACACCTCCGGCGCCGGAAACTTATCCTTGGTCATATTAAATTCGCCGGCGGTCTTGCCGTTATACGTAAACATTTCACCAGGCAGATTATTCAATTCCTTCATGTTGTACTCATTGGCCGTGATGTTCCTGGCCGTCAGCAATAGAGGGATCCTGCCGTCCCTATGGGCCCCCACACACCTCTCATTCAGGTACCCTATACTCTCCGCCACATTCCTCCCTTCTCGAATATTGCCCAAGAGGTCGACGAATTCCTTCTCTTGTTGCCTGAAGACATGTTGCAACTCTACGGTCTTCAATCGGATTTCCTTAAAAACATTCGCTGAAAAAACGTACTTATTCTCATAGAGCTTTTCGTAGACCTCCTGCTCGGCCCAACTCACTATCGGGGGCAATTGGTAAAAATCTCCTACCATCACGATGTGTACCCCACCAAATGGAGTATTCTTCCGCCTAGTATTCCGCAGGACGAGATCCACGATATCCAGCAGATCTGCCCTCACCATCGATATTTCGTCGATGATGATTCGCTCGAGTTCCTTGATGAGGACGGCCTGCCTCCCTCGGATCGGAGAAATGTGAGACCTGTCGTTCAGAGATGGTGGGATCCTGAAGAAAGAATGGATCGTCTGGCCCCCAACGTGCAGGGCAGCCACACCGGTCGGAGCCAGGACAACTTGCCTGATCCCTCCGTCCCTGAGCAGCTCTTTAATCAGGGTCGATTTCCCGGTGCCCGCTTTGCCGGTAATTAGGATTGGAGATCGTTTTTCACACAGGGCCTCCAATACTTCGGCGGGGAAATGATGGTAGGGCTGTTCCTCGTATCTGTTGTCTCGCTTCTCGTTGTTCAATTGTCTATATGGCTTTGAAGTCTAAATAAGCACTGATCCATATTAATACGGATCAAAGGATTGGGGTTGATTTTTTGAGCTTGATGTGTCCGGTTTTCAATGTCAAGACTGTTAAGAGTCCTAAGGATCAGTGAAATCTAAACCCCATCATCGAAAGAACTGAAGGCATAAGTATTTGGTCTCTTTTGAAACCTGATGAATCATAACGTACGGGAGGAGGGCCGTGTCGTATTCGAGAGGACACGACTCGTCGAGCGCCGGGCCGACGAACTCATGAACTTTCGAAGGCTGGGGATGATGGTAAAAAAAAAACCGAAGCGGGGGATTGCGCTTCGGTTGAGACCGTCTTCGGACCGATGTGATTCTTGGAATCGTTCCGAGAATAACCCAAGACACACGGGATGAGTATGGTGGGGAGCCCAACCCCTCCCCTAGGGAGGTAAGGGGGGGTCCTATCTTTCGCCTTTATTCCGGAATTGTGATATTCACCAACTTTTGTACGCTTTGCTCCGAGTATGGGAACTGGTCCCCTAGCAACTCCCTTAATTTCTGGACGGAGTTGCCGTTGAGCTGGGACTGAGGACATGTGGTGATCACCCATAGGATCGGGAGCCCATCCGGGGCCTTCCCTCCTGCTTGCATCAGTATGGTTTCGGATCCGTTTGGCCCCTCTATAACCGTGATGTATTCGGGATCGCTGAATAACCAAGCTGGGGGCACCACCCTGTTGTTTAACTGGGGTGGGGGTGGTTCTCCGTGTGCGATGAAGACCTGCCCGGCTGCCTGGACAACTTCCGATTTAAGTAATCGCTTTGGGGAACTTTGAGTTGATGGTTGGAGCAGGGTTGAACTGTAGGGGGGATTGACCCCGTTCGTGGGGGACGTTTTTGACACCACCCTACATTCTATGTCCTGGAAACCCGGACCCTGTAGTATTCTGGCTGTCTCTTGTTGAATTAGGACCTGCAACTCCTGTGGGGTCTTCCTATCTTGAGGAAGCTTACTAAATTTGTCCAATAAAGTGTCTTGTGCTACCGTTTGTTTGTCGCGCCAGGACCGCAGATCTTGTTCCGCCAATGTCCTACCGTTTAGGCTTTGCTTATATTTGTTAATAAGTTCCGTTTTGAATGCGTTGTCTACTTTCTTTTTTGCGGTTTCGGATAGGCCGAACTCTGTTGCTAGCTCATCTTTTATTTTCTGGGGAATACCTGTTTGGATTGTTAATTTGTTTATTTGATCGAGTATGTTTGGACCTTGGGTGACCTGCGTTGGATTCTTGACCCCTGTCTTTGCTAAAAGGGCTTCCAGTGCTTTGGTAAATTCCGAGAGGCTACTTTGAGCTTGATCTCTTTGGGATATCGCCCTTTCATGGATTTCCCGTACTTTTTTTGCCTCCCCTCCGTCCGGCTGAATATGGAAGTATTCTCTGATTGGTTGTAGTTGCCGGAAAAAAGCCTCGGATGCTAGCGTGATTGCTCTGAATGCTTGCCCATCGTTTTTTGCCCGCTCCGCGGTGGCTCCGGGGCCGTGCCTGTATACGTAGTCGACTGCCGTGCCTGTTGTGTCCATGTCGTTATTTCCGGAGGAGACAGCCGTGTCATATGGATTGAATCCGAGCACTAAATCACTTGTGGCTTTGTCTATCCTGGTTTGTAATCTTTGTTTGATTGATTCTTCTAAGTCTATGCTTTCTTCGGCTGCTTGAGCGTATTCTTGCTGAAGGATATCGATGATGAGGGAAGGGGAGACTCTTTTTATTGGGAGAGATTCGCTTTCGAGCAATTGTTTGACCTGTGCCCCGATTGCTTTTATTCGCTGGGGGGTGGCGTTTTGTTGAACTTGCTCGAGAAGTGCGTAAGCGTATATCTTATCTACCTTGCTATCTGCGGATATATTGAGTTCTGTGATAGTATCGAGGATATTTTGGAGCGTGACTGCTGTGTTGTCTGGTTTAATTGGTTTGGTCTCCTCTGGTTCCGGCATCTCTTGTATCCTGTAGTAGTATTCAAGTTCAACTGAGGCTGTTAGCTCTGTGCAATCGTCTAGGGATTGTGGATCTGATGATTCAGGTTCCCTTGTGACTTGGGTAACGAATCTATTCCATTCTTGCTCGAATCTGGTTTTGCGTGCTGGAAGATCTGCTTCATTTCCTTCGTTTATGTACAGAAGAAATGCTATGGTTGGGTTGGATATGGACCATTCAGTCGCTTGTAATGATGATGCATCTTCTAGTTCTTTCTTTAGGTTGTGTATGTAGAAAACGTCTGCACCAAGGATTAATAGTTCTTGAGGATGTGCTGTTGCTGTGTTTAATACTTTCTCTATGTGTTTGGTGAAAAATTGGGCTACCTTTGTTTTGCTATGATTTATTTGTTGAAGTATTTGACTGGCTCTTTGGGCTTTTGTTTCGAGATTAGTTTCTACTTTGTTTAATTTGTGCATTTCTCTGAGTTCGAGTGTTAATTGTATGCCATCTACTTGTGCTTGTTGGGATGGTTCTGTGATTCTGTCTTGTATTGGTGTGAGATTCAATTTGTCTGCTGAGATTTGAAGGATGTTTGCTAATTTCTTTTGGTGGATGTTTGTGTCTTCTTGGGATTCGGTTCTTTGGTGCTTGGTGAGTTTTTCAATATATTCTGTGATGAATTTCGGTACTTGGTATGGTGAAAGTTCGCTGTTTCTGGTTTGTTCTTGAATTTCTTCATATATTTGTTTTGGGATTTGAAGAGTTTCTTCTTTTGTTGATGTGGATTCGGCACAATGTGTTCCTTGTGCTGTGATTATTGTTATTAATGCTGTTGTTATGATTTGTTTTGTGTGGTGTTGTTTTTTGATTTTGGGAATATTTGTGTTTGGTTGAAGTTTAAGCATTTGTGAATCCTCTTTAGGATGTCTTTGTCTAAGTCTAGTTTTTCGTTTTGTGATTGTCAATCTTTTTGGGTGGAGTGATGGGGTGGTTATGTGTGGGATGTGTTGGTGGTGTTTTTTTAGTGTGTTTTTGTTGTGTTGTTGTTTTGGTTTCTTTTTTTGTTTTATGTTTCATTTTGTGTGTCTTGTTGTATTTCTTGTGGAATGATTCTTCTTGTGTTTTGTAGTGCCTTTGGTGGATTGTTTTGTTCTATTTTGTTTATGATTTGATCGAATGAGTTGATGCCAGTGATTGATCCTATTGTCGCGAATGCTGTTATGTGAGTTATAATATTTATTGTGTTGTTTGGGTGATGTATTTGGTTTATTATTGTTGGGATGGATCCTATTCCTGCCGCAATTGCTGTTGGAATGATGAATTGTTGAAGGTCGAGGGGGTTTCTTTGGGTGAGTGTGATTGGAATCGGGGAGATTAGACATGCTCCTGCTAGGGATGAAATTGCTAATTGCGTTGTTGTTGGGGTATTTGGGTATTTTTTGTTGAGGAAATTTATTCCTAAACCTACCCCGGCGCCTATTGCTCCGCCTATGGTTCCTGAGATTGCTGTGATGTTGTTGGTTATGAAGTCGCTGGCGGCTTTGGGTTCGTTTGTGTGGTTGAACATTATGATTGTTGTGATAATTGATCTTGTAATAATTTTGGTCATGACGTTCCTCTCTGCGTGAGACAATCCTTGTTTGTTCCGGAGAATTAGGACTGCTTTTCTACCTCTCTAGTAATAGATGTTGACATAGTTTTGTTAATAAAGTGTTATGTTTGATTTATTATTTTGTAGTAAATTTTGTGTTCTTGTCCGAATGGTTTATTGATTTTATTTTGTTTGAGGATTTGCAATTGTCTATTTCTTCTGTTTCATCTTTTTACTTTGTATTGTTAATTTCGTGACTTCATCTGAAAATGATTTAACGAACATGATTTTCATGATTGAGTATAATGAGTTGTCCCCCAAAAAAGACAAATTCTTCGTCTTCTTGGAAAATATGATGAATATTGGGCTGAGGGACAGTGACAACGCCGTTACGCAGATTATTAATTTTTGGCCGAATGCATCTATGATCTGTGACTGAATAGCCACGTTGGCCAATAATAACGAGAACTCACCGAGCTGGGCCAGGATAATCCCTATCGACACTGATTTGGCCAGTTCTATCGAGAACATCTTGAGCAGTATACTATTCGAAAAAACTTTCCATGCTGATACTCCCAGTAATGTGAGTGTCACCACTATCCAATGATCCATTAGGAAATGGAGATCGAACATTAGTCCGATAGATAGAAAGAAGGCCATGAGTAGGACGTTCTGGATTGGTTTGACGCTATTGAGGACGTTCTGCCTTTCCTGGGTATTGCCGATGAAGAGGCCCGCCAAGAATGCTCCATATGCCTCGGATAATCCAAACAAGACGACTATCGATGCGGCCGCGAAACATAATCCCAAAGTAACGACGGGGGTCAGTTCGGCGTGCGATAGAAACTGCAGTGATGGGATAATGATCTTTTCCTTGCGGCCTAGATACTTGATGAGTAATACTACGAGCCCTATCGCTACGATCAAATCAAAGATGATGGTGACGTTGATGGCTCCCTTGCATTCCTTCATGATGAGCATCATGGGAACGATAACTATGTCTTGTGCCACTAGGATCCCGATCGTGATGTTTCCGATATCGGTCTTGAGTTCTCCTAAGTGCTCGAGAACCTTCACGATCGCCGCCGTTGAGGATAGGGAAATGATGAACGCCGTGAGAAGGGAGACGTATATCGGCCAATCGAATACGACAGCAAATAATATCGATAAAATAACGTTGGCTGAAACTTGGATAACGGTAAACAAGGTCGGGATCTTCCACATCTTGAGGAACGATCGTATGTTGAGTTCCATCCCGATGACAAATAGAAGCAGGAGTATCCCGAGCTCCGAATAGAATTGAATCTGATCCCTCGATGATATAAAACACAAGCCACTTGGTCCGAACATGACACCGGCCAATATATATCCGATCATCACGGGCTGGTTTAGCCTTGCCAGCAAGATCCCTGAAACAGCGGCAACCAATATGATGACGGTTAGATGTGCAAAAACGTACTCGTTATTCATAGTGTGTGTATTGTAACATATCTCATTATGGGTAAGACAGATTTAAATCTCGTGATCCAGTGGATCAAGAACAAGATCCCGTTGTCGAAGATCGTTGAAATTGATGTCGTCCTAAAAAGAAAAGGCCGAGAGTTCGTGGGACAATGTCCATTCCACCTAGAAAAGACCGGATCTTTTTACGTAAACGACGAAAAGGGAACTTTCTATTGTTTTGGATGTGGTGCTTCTGGCGATATCATTGAATACGTCAAAAAAAAGGATAGAATTGAATTCGTCCAGGCGGTTGAAAAATTGGCAGGGCTGGCTGGGATTAAACTTCCGGAAAAGGGCGAATACCACCACAAATTTGAGCACCAAAAAAAATTGCTACATAAAGCTTTGGAGATTTTCAAAGGTAATCTGATGCAAAATAAAATGGCGTTAGAGTATTGTGAAAATCGAAATATTGATTCGGCACTCATCGAGAAATTTGGTATTGGATATTCCAATGATGATTACGATTCGCTCCTTGCCGCCCTAAGACCCACTGGTTTTTCGGATGCTGATCTATTGGCCTCGGGCCTCTTCCTGTCAAAGGATAAAAAGCTCATACCACGGTTTAGGAACAGATTGATGTTCCCCGTCTTCAACAGAGACGGTTGGCCCATCGCCTTTGGGGGCCGTGCCATATTGAAGGAAGCTCATTCATCAAAATATATAAACTCGCCAGAGACCGATCTGTTTCGTAAAAGGGAAACTCTCTACGCATATAATATAGCCTCCCGAAATGCATCTGCGAACAAACCACTCATAGTAGTCGAGGGATATATCGACGTTTTAATGATGCATAAATTCGGATTCGATACAGCGATCGCATCGATGGGGACTTCCCTTTCAGAAGAGCATCTAGCCAAATTCTGGAGATATTCAAGGGAGCCGATCCTTTGTTTCGATGGAGACGCTGCCGGACGTGTGGCGATGGACAGAATCCTCCACATGGCGATGAAGTATCTTGGGCCAGGAAAGAGCCTAAGATTCTGCCTACTACCCAAAAAGACAGATCCTGATTCCTTATTGCAAAGTGCTGGGGGCAAAGGAATGGAGGAGGCTTTGGCGAAGTCGTTATCCACCGTGGATTTCCTCTGGGACTTTGCCCTACGGACATTCGATGACTTGAAGGATATTACTCCAGAAAGCATCGCAGAATGGAAAAGTCGCATCAATTCTCATATAGATGATATTTCAGATCTAGAGGTCAGGAAGTTATATTATGCAGAACTAAAAGAAAGATTTTATACTTTCGGTCGGCAAGGTAAAAAAAAACAGCATGGCTACAACCACACGAAACTAGGGTCCATCACGATCGATAAAAGCGAAAAAGTCTTGCTGAGGGAGGCACTCCTATTATATACTATTATAATGCGTCCTTCTATAGTTTCGTTTGTGGCTGAAGAGTTGGCAACCGTCGATTGGTCGAATCTCGGATTTGAGAAAATCCGAGGGGTCCTGCTATCCCTCGATGAAACTGAGATTCCCGATTTTACGGGATTGGAGGATGTGATCGCGAAGGTCAAATCAATGTGCTGGAATCACTGCAATTTCAATGAAATGAATGATGAGGAGATGCTGAGTTTTTGGAGTGGTATTTTTCAACGTGGATTCGTTGAGGCCTCGCAAAAACGGGATCTCATTGCTGTTAAAGAAGAATGTACTCAGGAATTGAGCTCCGAGAAATGGGAAAGACTCAAGGCATTGAAGATTGATTCGCTGTATAAGAAGGATGGGAAATAGGTGGTACGATGACTGATCATAACGATTTTGAAGACGATTTATCGATCGAAGAGCAGCTGATCGCGGATGATCCCAACGTCTTGGCTCTGGTGAAAATCAGCAAGAACAGGGGATACCTGACGTACGAGGAGCTGAATGAGATGCTGCCGACGGCGGAATATGATTCCGATAAACTATCGGCGGTCATGGCATATCTCTCTGATCTCGATGTCAAAATAATCAGCGTTGAAGACGAGGAGACACTGCTCCTAGACGCAAAGGAAGAGATTGGGGACTCACCATTCATTGGGCCTGATGATGCTAAGCTCGAAGCCGTCTCTGAAGAATCCAAGAATGATGATCCCGTCAAGTTATATCTAAGAGAAATGGGAAACGTGAATCTCCTTTCCAGAGAAGGGGAAGTCACGATCGCAAAAAAGATTGAAGAATCGATGGACTCTCTCTACGGAGCGCTCTGTGAGATTCTTCTGACAACGGAATTGATATCATCACTTCACGATAAGCTACAGGACGATATGATCCTCGTGAAGGACATCGTGGCCTCCGATAGCTCTTCCATCGAAGTGGAGCAATTCTCAGAGTCAGATGATGAGGCCACCGATGATGAGGAACAGACCACTGGATCCTCCATCAACAATGACGAAGAAGTAAAGCGTAAATTGTTAGGGCTCTTCAACAAACATCTGGATTTATACGCCAAATTACACGACAAACAAAAATCATTGAATTTCAATATCGCGAAGATAGAGGAGGATGCCTCGTATCGAGAACTCAAAGCCGAGATGCTGGCCAATTTTTTTGAGATTCATCTTAATGAAAGGAGAATCACCGGATTGAAGGAATCGATAACGGCCCTCATATCCGGTATCCCAGAAATAGAACGGAAGTTAGTGTCTCATGGAGAAAAATTCGGCATTAAACGCACGGAATTGATAAAGTATTTCATCGACAAGAACTTTGATTCCGCGTGGCTGGATAGGATTGCATCAAATCCAGGCAAGGAATGGCAAAACTTCTACAAAGAAAATCTGCCGGCATTGGCGAATCTCGTGCAACTGGCTTCCGAGATAGAAGAGCGCCTTAAAATCCCGTTCCATTACTTCAGGCATAATCTCAATATAATTCACAGGGCAGAGAGAGAAGAGGCCCGTGCAAAGAAGGAGATGATCGAGGCCAACCTAAGACTCGTCATTTCGATCGCCAAAAGGTATACCAACCGTGGCCTCCAGTTCCTCGATCTAATTCAAGAGGGGAATATTGGCCTCATGAAAGCCGTGGATAAATTTGAATATAAACGTGGGTATAAATTCTCGACATACGCAACGTGGTGGATTAGGCAGGCCATCACTAGATCCATCGCCGATCAAGCACGGACGATTAGAATCCCAGTCCACATGATTGAAACCATCAATAAAATCGTTAAAATGTCCAAGCAATTGATGAGTGAACTCGGACGAGAGGCGACCCATGAGGAACTGGCGGAGAGACTGGCGATGCCAGTCGATAAGGTGAGGAAAGTCATGAAGATCGCAAAGGATCCGATAAGCCTGGAGACCCCCGTTGGCGACGAGGACGAAAGTCATCTCGGTGATTTTATAGAGGATAAAAGTGTGACGATGCCAATAGATGCTGCCATACAATCGAACCTACGTACCGCAACTACTAAGATCCTATCGACGCTGACCGGCCGAGAAGAGAAAGTCTTAAGGATGAGATTCGGCATCGGCCTACCATCTGATCATACCCTAGAGGAGGTCGGGCAACAGTTTGCAGTGACCAGGGAAAGAATACGGCAAATCGAAGCTAAAGCATTGAGAAAATTGAAGCATCCTAGTAGATCTAGGAAATTACGGAGTTTCTTGGATAGTTGATGGGGGCATCATCAAAATGAGTCTAGAAAGTAAATTGTCCAAATTCGGGAAGTGCGTAGATACTTTCTGTGGGCATCTTCGCCGTGGGATGTCTGGTTTCTATCGGGACGTCGTGGGAAGCAGCAAACCCGTCCCAAGACGCCCTCACCATAAGACTCAATCCAGCATGTCTTCCCCGTATTCCGTCCTAATCTTCGATAGCTTCATTGCTTTTCTTTCGCTCTTCATATCGATTCATCTGAGAATCGGCATGGATTTCTTGGATTATTCTCAATCGTACATAATAAAAAACATGTTTGTCTTCGGGCTGGTGAGCTCCAGCGTCTTCTTGTGGCTGCAGGTTCACCAGGCGTTCTGGAGGTATACCTCAATCGAAGACACGGCCCCCATTTTCCTTTCGGTGGTATTATCGAATCTCTTGTTCTTCCCACTTATGATCCTGATGAATCAGGAAGATTTTCTTCCGTATTCTGTGTTGATAATCAACGTTTTCGTTTTGAGTATTATGCTACTCATCCCAAGATTTCTCACGAAGATGATGTATAACCAAAAGATAAGTAAACTCAAGAAATACGGAAATCTGGAAGATAAAAATCGCCAGCAAGCCGATGCTCCGCAGGTAATCCTGATTGGTAGCAACGCGTCAGCCGATATTTTTTTGAGGGAAGTCGTCACCAATGAGGACATTACTTTTAACTTCACGCCCGTCGGAATATTGACACTCGATTCGGATGACATTGGCCACGCCATCAAGGGAGTCCCCATACTGGGTGAAGTAAGAGATCTTGGGAAAGTACTCTATGAGTTGCGGGAGGAGAACGTGTTCCCGAGACAACTCGTCATCACAGAAAAGACGATCCCAGAGAAGATGAAGAATTACCTGTTGCGATATGTGGAGGATCATAACCTCCTCTTACTGCACGTCATTCATCAGTACACCTTCAATCCAGTCTCATGATTTCCTGGTCCGATACTGGAATCGTCATCTCCGTGAGAAACGGATGGAAGGCGCATAGTATCGTCAGTATCTTCACGGAAAATCATGGGAGCATTCCCGCGATATGTAATCATCGCAATCCAATCTCTCCATTTTCAAATGTATGCTTGGATTGGCGTGGAAAAAATGAAACGGATTTGGGGTTTTGGAGGATCAATGACGTACGCCAAAACTGGGTACACTGCGCGGATTTTCAACTCCACGTTAATGTGTGCCGGGAAATATGCCTTCTGCTGAACGAGACATTGCCAACGGGAATCCCCCACCCTGCCCTATTCCATCTGGTGCATCATATCGCGAACGACCTGCATAGTCTATCAAAGATCGAAGCCCTAAAAACATACGCATATTTCGAATTTCTATTGTTGAAGGTCACGGGATTTGGCTTTGACTTGCGGACGTGCGGGGTATGCAATCGATGTGAACCCATCGAGTTCATATCCAGCAAAACGGGGTATGGAATATCGAATAAATGCGCAACGAACACAACGGATCAGATGTTTAGAATCCCCAGGATATGGAAAGAATGGGAAGCTCATACACTAGATCAAAACGAAATAAATCAATCACTCACAATCACAAACTTTTTCATACGAAAACACCTTCTATACCCACACTTCATTAGACCTCTTTTCGAATCTAGATAAAGGAAACTAAAAAGTGTAATACAATAAGGGAAGGGCAAGGTTTAACTACCAAGGTAACAAGGAGGAAGAAACAATAAATTATGTATAGAAGA
>JAIRNI010000021.1 GCA_031258145.1 Holosporales bacterium | reverse complement strand
TTTAAAATAATATCAGATAAGTATAGAAACAGAAGGCAGAGATTTGGACTAAGATTCAATCTTATTGCAGGAATCTATAACTTTGAGATCAATTTATGAGTTTCGAAAGAGGTCTATTGATCAAATTGGAGAACCATGAAGCCATTAATGTCTTATGTTGGAGAACTAACCAGCCTTAACTCTGAAGGCTTTTTCTGGATTTATACAGAGAATAAATATGTGAAATAATTTGCGGGAGCCCATTTGGGTTTGTGCATTAAATTATTCCGCCACCACAACTGTCAAACAATCTCACATCTATCTGAACTAGTTCATCTCTTCTTACGTGATGCTATTCAGCCGATTCTTCGTCAACTGATTTAAGTAGTTTGAAAAAATTTAATAGGAAATTAACGAATTCGGAGTACAATCTCAGTTAACAGAGCCATGGAGGTTTTAGGTAATTTAGAGGAGACTAGAGTGATGAAGAGGATAGGAGTAGTAGCGGTATTGCTTGCCATAACAGGCGTGTCATACGCTGGCGAGGACAGCAAAGAAGAGTCATCGAAGGAAGGAGTTGAAGCTATTGCTGAAGTTCCGGGTAAAGATGCAGAGGCTGGGAAAGAAGAAGAATTAAAGGCAGAGGATGCTGCAGAGAAAGTTGAAGAAGTGCATGTCCCAGGTTCAGTAGAGCCTGTTCCAGACGCAGCAGAGGAAGCTCCAGTCCCGGCGGATGAGGACGGAGTTGTGGAGCCCGTTAAGGAAGAAGAAGCAAATGCAGATGGTGAAGTGAAGAAAGAGGAAGAGAAAGTAGCCGGTGAAGGAGATGGTGAGAAAGATCCAGATTCGAAGGAATAGGATAAATGCTCTTAACGAATAAAAGTAATTCAACATTTGAGTTGTAGTAGAAGTTTTGATTAATGGGGAGGAGGGGTGGCTTTGCGCTTGCTTTCTCTCCTCCTTTCGCGTTTTGAGACCTGAGTGTGCGTCGTGGCATTTTGGTTCTTTAATATCCTTAATCCAGTTATACTCAGACCATTTGGCAGCCATATGATCGTTGCACTAACTAAAGTAAAAAATTGGATAAGAAACAGCCTTCGGCCAATTTTTTTCGATATTAAATTTGAAAAACTCTTAGGTGTTCATTGAATTGCGTGAGTATATAGATAAATACTTTTGAAAATCAAACATACCTCATTGCTGGTTTGTGTTAAACAAATTTTGATGGCATCTGTTATAGTTAAATGCAACGATTATGAGGCCGTTAAATGGTTTGAGTATATTTGGTGACTCTCGTATAAAATATCGAACGTTAACGTATTATTAACCGGGATGTGCGAGAATCCCCGTCTAATGCAATTCAATAAACACCTAAGTGTTTATTAAATTTAATATCGAAGAAAAATTGGCCGAAGGCGGTTTCTGAGCCAATTTTTACGTTAGATCTAACTCATCTGAATCAGTATTGGTGGCAGATGCCCTTAAGTAATCGTCCGTTAACGCATTATTAACCGGGGTGTGCGAGAATCCCCGTCTAATGCAATTCAATAAACACATAAGTGCTTATCAAATTCAATATCGAAGAAAAATTGGCCGAAGGCGGCTCCTGTGCCAATTATTACGTTAGATCTAATTCATCTGAAGCAGTATTGGTGGCGGATGCCCTTGAGTAATCGTCCGTTAACGTATTATTAACCGAGGTGTGCGAGAATCCCCGGGTGGGTGGGGGTTAGGGATGGTGTATACTTAAAATAGCATAAAAAGCTTAATAATACGTTAATTTTCAAGAAATATTTTTTTCTGTTTTCCCATATGCTTTATTTGCAAACATTACGGCCGTCCTCGATAGCCATCCGCGTGTTGGTCAATACGCACTATTATCTTTACTCTCTCGTGATTTTGTCGGATATTTCAATTGAAGACTGTTGTGGTTTATAAACAGTGGGGCTGATCCCGTGAGTTGGCTTAAAGATTTTGTGACACCGAAGATTAAGGCGATGATCGGTAGTTCTCCCAATGATGAATCCTCCGCCTGGACGAAGTGTCCATCATGCGAGAAATTGATATACAATGCGGAGCTCACCGAAAACTATATGGTGTGCAACAACTGTAATCATCACTTCCCTCTCGCCAGTAAAGAAAGATTTAATATGGTATTTGATGATCAAAAATACGTCGAGATACCGATCGTTAAAATTAAGGATGACCCCATAAAATTTCGGGACACGAAAAAATACCAGGATAGGCTCAAGGATGCCAGGCAGGCGACGGGAGCTCAGGATGCCATCCTCGTGGCGAGTGGGAATATTGGGAACTTACCGGCCATCGTTTTCTCTATGAATTTCTCATTTATGGGAGGATCCATGGGGTTGGCCGTCGGTAAAACGATTTCTATGGCCGCCGAGATGGCCATCAAAAACAATGCGGCTCTGATTGGATTTACGGCATCGGGTGGTGCCAGGATGCAGGAGGGTATGTTATCACTCATGCAGATGCCCGCCACCATCGCGTCACTCTGTAATCTCAAAGAACATGGCCTACCATACATCAATGTCTTCACTCACCCAACGACGGGAGGGGTTTTGGCATCGTTCGCCATGCTTGGAGATATCCATATCGCCGAGCCGAATGCACTCATCGGATTCGCCGGGGCTCGAGTCATCGAAAAGACCATAAAGCACAAATTACCCGAAGGATTCCAGAGATCGGAATTCTTGAAGGCCCATGGCATGATAGATATAATAGTCCATAGATGTAAGATTTCAGAGGTCTTACGTGGGGTGTTGGGTTATACCATTGGCGGAAGTTACCATTGATCTTTGATTGCTTGGCCATAGGGGCTGATCACAGGGGATACTGGCTCAAGCAGGCCATCATCAAGCATTTCAGAGCCGTGGGATGTGGGGTTGAAGATTTCGGGACGGATAATGATTGTGTCTCTGTCGATTATCCAGATTACGCGAAGAGGGTTGTGCATCACGTTTTGAATACCAGAGATTGCTTTGGTATTTTGGTCTGTTATTCTGGGATTGGAATGAATATTGCGGCCAATAGGTATAAGGGCATCAGATCCGTGTGGTGCGCCGGAGAGGAGAGTATGGAGCTCTCGCGCGAACAAAACGATGCCAATCTCATTTCCTTTGGCGCTAGATTTACGACCCCGGAACTGGCCATTAGGTGCGCCGATATCTTCGTCAATACTGAATTCTCAGACGAAAGACACCTCGCAAGAATAAATAAAATTGACGAACTTTAAAGAGCTTCTCTTATTGGAGAAAGACAGATTACCGTTATTAGCTCCTGTAATTCTTGGTATCGGGATCATATGCGGGGTTTTCTTCCCATTCTTAAGCTGGAAGACATTGGGTACCTTTCTGGGCTTGGGGGCCGCCGCGTGTCGTCTCCTCTTCAGAATATCCCGCCTTCTATCATTGACGATTCTGGTGTTCACGCTCGGAGTATATGTGTCTCAAACGGGAGGTATCTTTGAGACCACTCTCTTAACGACCAAGAAATTTATTGATAGAGAGTACGATCGCGTCACGTTTTTTGCTGATGTTGGATTCATCGATGCCACTCACCCGACCATGAGAAACATGCAACGTATCACGTTTAAAAATATTAAATTTCAGGATGAAGATTTGGGGTTTATTAAAACGGCTAAAATGACGTGCCCCAGCAAGGCGATCGCTGGACTCACTCCGAATGATCGCTGCAAGGTTCTTGGAAATCTAATGCCCTATAAAACGGCGGCCATTCCGTTTGCGTTTGATCAGTCTCAGTTTAATGCCCTCAACAAAATCGATGCAACTGGCGTCGTGTTTTTCACCAAAAAACTGGAGGAAGATCAGGGACGTGTAAAACCCGATATCTTCGCGTATTGGCGACGAATCCTCACGCAGTCGATCATGGAGAAGATGAATAGTCCGGCTGGGGGAGTGGCATGCTCTCTGATAACGGGTGATAAATCTCCGATCACCCCAGATATTCGAGATAAATTTATAAATACGGGGACGGCCCATATCCTCGCTATCTCAGGGCTGCATATGTCTCTCATCGCCTCCATACTGTTCTTTATATTTTTTAGAATCAATCTATACCTAAGCTGCATTTTTAAGCACATAAAGGTTCGTAAAGTATCGGCAATCTTAACGATCTTGACCACTTATTTATACTTGGCGATTTCTGGATTTTCACCTTCAGCCGTCCGGGCCTTCATCATGACGACGATCTGTTTGATTGGCATAATCTTTGGGCGTGGCGCGTTATCCATGCGCAGTGTCTCGATCGCCGCTTTTTCAATTTTATTGTTCGATTCTGGTTCTCTATTTCTGGTTAGTTTCCAATTATCATTCAGTGCCGTCGTTGCACTCATCGCCTTTTATGAGAAGTATAGTTCACTCCTATCCGAGTGGAGATTTAAGAACAACTCTTTTTGTAAGACGATTTATTCATACATCGTATTATCCGCAATTACCACCTTCATCGCATCGGTCGCAACATTTCCGATCTCCGTCGCGACGTTCAATCGATTGAGTCTAGCCGGTATTTTCGGGAATCTCTTTGCGATCCCGATGGTGAGTATCATCATAATGCCGCTGGGTATCATCGCCATGACTTTTGGGTACTTCACTGATACCATTACACATCTCCTTGAGGGCGTCCTAAACTTCCTAATACAGGCGCTCGGTGTGATCGCCTCGATGCCGGGATCGAATATTGCCATCAGGTCTCCAGAAATAATGACGCTTTATATATTGATGATCGGCGGCATTCTATTGTGTCTCCTGAAAACGCAATCTAGGCACATCGGATCTGTATTCATCATCGCGGCTTCGGTACTGTGGATCATAGGAAAGGGACCCGATATAATACTCCCACCAAAACTGGAGACCGCATGCCACATCGACCAGGACGGTAATTTCTGTGCCACTTCAGTGCGAAAGGGCCGAAATCAAATCCTCTCTGTGCAGCGAAATCTGGGCTTCAGTGGCCCCATCAAAAAGAAAGAGCTCGCGAATAACGACGTCATAATAAAAACATACCAGCAGGGTCTCTACCTATGGACACGAGATCATCAAATCATTAAACGCAAGCAAATTGCCAAAAGAGCACACCCATATTGCCCGGCGTATCTGGATGATGTGGAGTAGTATACTCACGCAATAAAAATTGGACGAAAGCAGCTTCTGAGCCAATTTTTTTGCTTTGTTTAATCTATTCAATCGTAATGGTTGCCAACTGAATTAAGTATATCGCGTGGTATTATCAATTATTGCGTCTGCGCATTTGGTCGTAATATCTGTCACATATAGCCGCTCCAATTGTTGTGAAATATTTTGGAGTCGAGTTGGATCTTCAATGAGTTGTTCGATGGCGTTCACCAACATCTCGGCAGTTAAATCGTCTTCATCAATGACGACGGCCGCGTCGTGCCGCTCTAAGAACCTGGCATTCGCAAGCTGATCTCCGTTGATCGATTTTTTATATGGAATCAGAATCGCAGGAATTCGGAATCCTATGATTTCAAAGATACTGGATGCTCCAGATCGCGAAATGCCCAAGACAGATAGTTTATAAAGTTCGCCTATATTCTCAAAAAATGGAGATACAACGTAATCCACTCCGGATGCCTTGTATTTGCGCCGCAATGCGTCGATATCTTCCGTCCGCACCTGATGATATATTTTCAATTTCATGTTTGCCGCCAATTTGCAGATCGCATCGGATACTACTCCAGCAAATAGACGTGCTCCTTGGCTTCCCCCAAATATCAAGATCGTAAAGGAGTCTGTTCCACTTGGCCTGGCCGCATCATATTCTTTTTCAAAGCGCGTTGGATTCCCGATCAATACGGTTTTTCTATCACAAGATGATGGCATGACATCAGGAAAGGAGGTGATCATCCTATCGGCCGCAAAAGATAGGATCTTGTTTGCTTTCCCAATGACCGCATTTTGTTCATGAATTACGGTCCTGATGAATAGTAACTGTGCCGCCAGGACGAAGGGGATCGATGGATACCCGCCGAATCCGACGACGCAATCTGGGCGATTTAGGAGTAATTTACCGATGCATTTGATGGTATTAATAAGCAGTGAAATATATAGAATTGTCCTAGTCGAATAACTAATGTTTTGAATGATTTTAATGCCGGTGAAGCCAGAAAGATAAGCATTCCCACGAGAATCCGTCGCGCAAATAACGTGATGCCCCATATCACGGAGACTATTCGCGACGCAAAGCGCCGGGAAGACGTGGCCTCCAGTGCCCCCCGCCGCTATCAGTATATTCATTTCTTTTCTGGAGTTACCAGCTTGAATGTTTTTTCACTTGTGGCTGGGAAGAGTTTTAGGCCGCTCGTATCGACAGTCCATAACATTCCTCGTATCCTGTGAAAATTATAGCTATCCGTCTTGAAACGCCACGATAACTTAAACTCATGTTCGTTCAATTTTGTATATTTTATTTTGCCTCTTTGTAATGAAGACTTCATACTTGGATTCATTTTGCATATTATCTTATCGAGATTTTCATGGACCGCATTTTCGTGCGAAAGGATCTGCACCATTTCCTCGATGGTATGTTCTAACGCTATATCGCGTTGAATCTGTGGGACGATGATCGAATACAAACAATAAAGGAATCCCGCGCACGTAATGATGGTGATCACCGCTACGAGCCACGAGAATACCTTGAAATTCAATATCTTGTTTCGGCTGAGCTTCTCTTCTGATTGCAGATGAAGAAATGGGCACATCAAATATAGGGATGACACAAAAATGGCGGATAGCACTCTCGTTACATCTGATTTCGTCTCGAAACTAAGTACACTACTCACAGCCTCAACCAAATTTATTACCACGCATATGGACCCTATTAGTGTGACCCCATACATCATGAGGAGATACAATATACCATTGGCCCCCTTCCACGATTCTCCCGACCTTAATTCATCAGAACACCGCCTGCAGTGATGATCTCCCCATAAATAAATCATAAAACAAACTAATAGACAAGCAATTAATCGAGGCGGTTCTCCAGAGAATATCCATCCCGAATACCCGATACTGCCCGTCGCGAGTATATTGATAGAAATATATTGCAGATTAAACAAAGAGAGGCATAAGAGAGAGTACCCGATGACGGATATTAATCGAAAGAATACTAGCATGTGTCCTCACCTTGACACACAACACATCTTGGAGAATAGCATAAAACATGCCCACAGCAACATATCATCCCTAATGTGGTTGTGAAATTGCGGGCGTATACATCAATTCCCCTTTCTACTCCACCTCCGCGGCGATGGCCCCCGGGAATTTGCTCAGTATATTATCCACAACTTCATTGGATTCATCGGCCCTCGGCTGTGGCTTTTGATCCTTTTTGTTGATCATCATTTCCTCTATATTTTGAAATGATGCCGTCATGGCGAGAATAATAACCGTGGCACTCAATACATACTCCGGGAAATGAGCATTCCTTAAATTCTCGGCCTGTTGCAGCAGAATCTGCCATATATATAATAAATTTGTTATCGACGTATTTCCCTTTTCTCCCTTGATTCTTTGAGTTATCAATTTATACAGGCTATTTTGCAGACTCTTATAGAGCATTATTGGATCTGCTCCACCCTTCATGAACTCCTCAATCTTAGCCAAAGATTCCTTGGGTTTGGCCGATAGTATGAGATCCCATAACGCTTCAATTGCTGGGGATGGGACGCTACCGAGCATCTCCAAAACCATCTTTGAGGCAATGGCCTTATCATCGCTCGTCAGCATCATGGATTGCTCCAGGAGAGAAAGCGCATCCCTCATCGAGCCACCCGATTCCTCGCAGATGACACGTGCAGCGCCATCCTCCAGTGTAAACCCCTCTCTCAGGGCCACATCAATCAGATAGCTAGAAAGTGCATCGAATGATATCGGCCGTAACGGAAAGATCATGCATCTCGATAAAACAGTCTCCGGGATTTTGTGCATCTCGGTGGTGGCGAAGATGAATTTCACGTGCGGTGGGGGTTCTTCCAGAGTCTTCAACAATGCATTGAAAGCGCTTTTGGAGAGCATATGCACCTCATCGATGATGAAGATTTTATACCTGCCTAGGACGGGAGAATACTGTGTTGAATCGATAATTTCCCGAATATCATCAACTCCAGTACGGCTCGCCGCGTCGAACTCCATAATATCCATATGTTGATCCCGATCGATGGAGACACAGGATCGGCATACACCGCACGGATGAGATGTCAGATCCGTTAGGCCGTCCTGTCCAACACAACTGAGGCAACGTGCCAAGATCCTGGCGACGGTGGTCTTCCCAACGCCCCTGATGCCGTGAAATAGAAACGCATGAGGAACCTTCTTGGTGTCTAAGCACGATCTTAAAGAGGATACGAGCAGACTCTGACCTATGAGCTCATCCAGAGACTTTGGTCTGTATTTGCGACTAATGACGAGATACGAATCAGACATAGGAGACGGAACGAACAGAGGTAACCACCACGCCGGCTAGTATACCCCAAATCACCTAGGTTCCCCAACCTTTCTGGAGGGGGAGGAACTCTTATTGAGCATAATTATTTACTAACCTGCCAGAGATGAAGATCAATTTTGATCCGAGCTTCTGTGGGAGAACGGCCTCCACTCGACCTCTTCCATTCTGCCGATTCGCCAATGGTCTCGACTGATAGGACTTAGCCCTGGTGTGCTCACCATCACCACTTGAAGGGCTCAACTCCTGTGGAGTATATTAGGGCCAATAATCCGCAGAGGTTTGTCTCACATATGGTGAACTGATATGCTGCTATTACCTTTTTTTTTGGTAGGCAATTTTTAAAGTGTCGGAAGTTGGAATCGATCCCCATGGTCTTCATAATATCGAGGTAGAGCAAGCCCTATTAGGAGCGCTAATACTCGATAATTCCCTTCTCGATAATATACCGGATACCTTTACATGGCATCACTTCGCCGCCGAAATTCATGCCAAAATATATGAGGCGATTTGGAAGATTCGGGATAGTGGCTCGGTCGCTGATCCAATTACCCTTAAGGCATATCTCAAGACAGATGAAGTTTTTCAGAAGGCAGAGGGGCATAAATACGTATTGGATCTAGTGGACTCGGTCATCGGTATTACCAACGTCTCTGATTACGCCCAGATAATTTACGATCTATTCCTGAGGCGGCAGATAGTCCTCATAGGAGACGACAGCATCAAAAAGGCCAGATCTATCGATCCATCTGAAAAAGCCATGGATATCATCGAGTATACTGAGAAAGAACTATACGAATTGGCGGCCGGGATTTCCGGTAACAGCAGATTATCGATATTCGGAGACGCTCTGACGGAATCGATAAAGTCCGCCACTTTGGCCTATAAGAAGGATAGCCATATCATCGGTGTGACATCCGGATTTAAGGCGCTGGATAAATGGCTAGGAGGATTCCACGATTCGGATCTGTTGGTGATAGCCGGCAGACCATCCATGGGTAAGACGGCCCTCGCCACGAACTTAGCCTTCAACGCTGCCCGGGCAAAATTGCAGAACAAGAGTGAGGGGGCCGGGGTAGTCTTTTTTTCACTCGAGATGTCATCTGAGCAATTGGCCACGAGAATCCTGGCGACGGAATCTGGGATTCCATCAGATAATATCCGGCGTGGGGAGATCCATAAGGATTCCTTCGACAAGTTCGTTGCTATTAGTCAGGAACTGGAATTACTTAATCTGTATATCGATGATACTCCAAACATCACGGTCAACCAGATCAGGACGAGAGCTAGGAGGATAAAGAGACAGGCGGACATCGGTTTAATCGTAATTGATTACCTGCAGTTAGTCGAGCCCGGGGGTGGAAAGAAAGGGGGCGAAAATAGGGTTCAGGAAATTTCTGAGATAACTCGGGCCTTGAAAGGATTGGCGAAAGAGCTGAAGGTACCCGTGATAGCGCTCTCCCAGCTCTCACGAGCCGTCGAACAGCGGGATGATAAAAGGCCACAGTTATCCGATCTTAGGGAATCTGGATCGATCGAGCAGGATGCCGACGTTGTGATGTTCGTCTTTCGTGAGGAATACTACAAGGCCAGGAAGGAACCGAGGGAGGGCACTCCGGAGCACTCGAAGTGGAAGGATGAAATGGAGAAAATTTATAATAGAGCCGAAGTTATAATTGCAAAGCAAAGACACGGGCCAATCGGGATAGTACGACTGTTCTTCGATGGCCGGTTGACCAGATTCGGGAATTTGATGGAGTGACGTCAGGATTAATATTGATAATCCGTCGCTTGAAGCAAGTTGCTTGACAACCGGGGCCATTGTCAGGTATAGTTTCAACAAACAAATTTATTCGAGGATGGAAAGAATGGTTGTACTGAAGAATTTTAAAGTAATGTCAATTGTCGCTCTATCGATGATTGTGGACGGGCAGGCAATGAGGTTTAATGATCGAGAAAGTCCCCTCGAGAGCAGTCTTAAGACTCCCACTCCCCCTACTGCCATAGTACCGTTTTTTGATGTGGATCTATTCCAGTTAAATCGATATGATGCTCAACAACCACAGGATTTGGAGCTGCCGCCCCTTAACGAAAAAGCTCGTATCCTGAAGGCAAAGCTGGGACGTTATATCTCGGCGATGGTAGTTACCGCGAATTTATGTTCATCTACAACCGGTTGGTCCCGATATCACACTAAAGAAGGTCTCCAATTACTCATCCCAGAATTGAATTCATCTTGGACAAATATTAAAGGGACCCTCGTATCATTTAATGGGGAATTGCCCGTATTGCCGGGTGAAGAAAATAAGTATACACAAATTTTAGGAAATGCAGTCGAAGCCTTTGGATATGCAATTGAAAGAGTGGATGATTTGGCAAAAACTACATCCTACACTGTTTCCACCCGGGACTATCTTTATGTGTTTAACTCCATTCGTGATGCTATTGTCCTGGTCCATTCAGAGTTTGAGAAACTCTAAGTCTTCATTTGATGATATGCTCAAACCATATGACAGTCATTACAATGAACTGTATTAAACGAAGCAGAAATTGGCTCAGAAGCCGCCATCGGCCAATTTTCACCGATACTAAATTTAATATAGTTAAATGCAACGATCATGTGTCTGTCATATGGGTTGAGTATATCAGGCGCATTGCAATATGATGTTTATTAACATATTATCAACAGAGTTGTGCGAGAATCCCCGTCTAATGCAATTCAATAAACACCTCAGTGTTTATCAAATTTAATATCGAAGAAAAATTGGCCGAAGGCGGCTTATGAGCCAATTTTTTGCTTTGTTTAAGGCTCTTGACTAGCAAAATCTATTTTTGAGAGAAAATGCTACTCCTCTTCCTCTCTTACCTCTAACTCTCTTAGCTCCAAAGTATGATTCATCTAGCTCGAACTCTCCTCTATCTACACGAGATTCTTCCATGCAGCTCTTGAGAATCTTATTCCTAAATTCCTTGTAGTATGTATTGATAGTGTTACGAGTGACTCTAACAATATTCGCCGTTGCAGTAGCAGTTAGATACTCTGCAAAGCCCGAAATTATTTTGTTTCTCTTATTGGTACTCAACATACTGTCTTTCCTCATCTCCATAGAATACTCTTTCTGAGAAGCTAGTCAAGAGCCTCAAAATAATACATCAAGCACAAATAAACAGACGTGTCACTTTAACATATTTGGTTATAGAACATCAATCAACGATTTCTAGGACTTAGCCCGGCCACTAAACGGACCTTCGCCCATGTAGTTGGCTTCCTCGATGAGGCGGAACCAATCCCCAGCTTCAAGTAATTGGGTAAAATGGTTTCCCGGGTCTTCTTCACTGCCGTTTTGCCGGATCAAAGCGACTCCGGATAATTCAGGAGGGATCCCTGGAGTTCCTGAGTATGCATGCAAAGGTAACCTGGGGAGAAACGTTCCCGATGGCCCTTCTACACTGAAATACACAAGAACATTCCTTTCCAATGCAGCGGTGATTAACATTACCCAGCTAAGAGGGCCAATGTCACCCCACGGGCCCTCGTCAGGTGGGAGGTTGAAAGCATCTTGTATTCCCAATGGAGTCATTCCTAATGGTTGTTCGTGGGTCTGACGGATATATTCGAGATAAACTGGCGCGAACGTGACCATCCTACCTACAGTGCAGGCATCGTAATGGTAGCGCCTTAGAATTTCAAATGTAGTCCCCAGCAAGTTGGCTGCCTGCCAAGCCGCCCAAGGCCGTGGCATGATGCCCAGGGCGCAGAAGAAGCAGTCATTTCCATCGCCCTGTCCTGTATCCACGTGTCGGACAACCTGGTAAACACTGCGGTGAGTGATCTCGTTTGGAAAAGGCATTTCAACTACTTTGGTATCCCCGTATGTTGCCATCGGTAGTTTGTTCAAGAAATCTAGCTCCTCGGAGGTCTGTCCCATATGAGTGATCATCCGGGCATGTACCGTTTCCAGTTGTCTAACCACTAGTTCCCGCATTTCGACTGTAATTATCTTGAATAACCTCGGATTACGGGCCCTAAGACGAAGATGAGATATCGCCTCTGCTTGCGTAACATTGACCCACGGTCTGTGAATAAGTTGTCTTATTGTTTCTTGTCTTAAGGCAGTTATGGCAATGTCCTGAGTTGGATCCGGATTACCGGCAAAGACAGGAAGTGGATGCTCTGACGTGTTTATCGGTGGCTTCCCCTCCTCTAACTGTTTTACATCTGTTATTCTTGTGTGCCTCGGGAGCTTTACCGCCTCTAATTGTTTCATATATTCAATTTCATTGAGTAAATAGTTCACATATTGATCATCCATGGACCTAAGCCTATCTTTGAGGGCCTGAATACTCGCCAGTTGAGTACTGACCCACGATAGTGGAGGATGCACGTATTCTGGGGCTATCTTAGAGAAAGCTAATCTTAGCTCTTCATTATTTATTGTTTTTGCGACTTCCACAGTGCGGATTCTCGAGGCTCCTATACAGTTCGCCGTCATCCAATTGATGAGATATTGAATGAAACGGTTATTGGCTCTGTTGAATTCTGCCAGGTGCCCATAATCTGCTATCCAGCTCGTTCTGCCCGTTAATCTCAATGCCAAGAGCACCTCGAACACATGTTGATTACTTTCGTATTGCTCGTCGGTGAGTGGATATCCATCGATAATTTCATTGATTGCTTTTAGGTATTGCTTAGTTTGTACCTCATCTATCTCGAGTTTGTTTAGGTATTCCAGGGCCATGTAGGCTTTTCTTAACAGTGTCGTGTGTAATTCGCGGTATTGGTAAGATAGTTCCAATCTCAAATGCTGTCTGAGATCATCGGGATTGAACGGTACAGCTCTGAAAAAGCCTAGGACAACTCCTGTGAATACTAATTCATTTCCTGTTGCGTCTGTTACTAGAACATTCTGTACATAGCTTAGGCATTCGCTTGGCGTAAAACACAGGATACTCCCGGACTTCTTATTCTTTTCCCAGTCATCGAAGACGGTTTTGGATAATGTTGGCTGCAGGAATGTTACAGTTTGTATTTCGGGTTTAGGTTGTACTACACCTAGAACCTCGATTTCTAGTGAAGGGATGTCTGGCGCCTCGTAATTGTAGTCTGCGGCTAGTTCGGATAGCGAGTCACGAAGTCGTAGAGAATGCTGGCTGGATTCTAACCTGACGTAGGTTCCTCCTGGCTTTGGTGAACTAAAATGCCCTATCAACTGGTATTTCATTTTAGGTAGATCTTTCAGAGTCTTGATGACATAATTATCGGGATTGGTAATTTGAGGATCGCTGGTTTCCTGATATCGTGTCCAGGTTATACCGGTAGATTTATTTACTATGTTGAGCGAGGTTCGTTCCATTCTCGCGTAAGCTGAACTAATTTGTTTGTGTAACGGGGGTGGTTTCGGTTGGCTTGCAGAGAATGCTATTCCCAAGTTTTGAATGATGGCAATCAGCAGTATCTTATATATCAATATCATTTGATTATTCTCGGTGGGTCGCTGTTTATCGATTGTGTCTTAGTTTATCATAATCCTATATGTGTGACAATAGACCTCTTTCGAATCTAGATAAAGAAAACTAAAAAGTGTAATACAATAAGGGAAGGGCAAGGTTTAACTACCAAGGTAACAAGGAGGAAGAAACAATAAATTATGTATAGAAGATCAATTGCTACAGAAGGAGGAGATATGGACTAAGATTCAATCTTATTGCAGGAATCTATAACTTTGAGATCAATTTATGAGTTTCGAAAGAGGTCTAATAGCAATACGTGGTGCGGTGATCTCTGTGATTTTCACGCAACTACTCATCCGAAACTTGGGATAGTATGTCGGCCGCCTGGCTGGTGATTCCTCGATCTTTGGAAGATGACGCCCTTTGTGCGTGGATTTTCGCCGTCTCCTTATCTCCAGTTAACATGGCGGTCTTCGCGGCGTATAGGCTGGCATGATCCTCACGCCCAATATCACTGAATAATCTTCCCAACATATTCAGGACCCATACATCTTCCGGATGCCTGGTGAGGACTTTTTTCAATGCCTTTATAGCACTCAATTTTTCTTTTTTGCTGGAAGCATAGTTAGCGACAGCGAGAGCGTATATCATTGTGATATCCCGATAGACTTCATTATTTCTAGTCCGATCTTGCACGGCATGAAAGGTTTCTATAAGCTCCTGGTACCTGTGCAGGTTAAAGAGGCACATCAATTTAATTTCCGAGCAGTGGGGAATTGATATGGGAGTCAGAATGCTGGGCTTAACAGGTTCTCCGGCATGCGCAATGACGTCTCCAATACAAGGAATTGCCGCGGCGTACTTGTTTGAACGCATCAAAGCTATTGCCAGCGCATAGCCTTGAGCAGGCTCCGCCGGTGATTTGTAGCGAGCGATAGTGTCGCGAGGAGGGAACAGCAAGGACTCCAATTTTATTTTCATGACCTCAAATTTCTCTTTAATGCGTTCCAATAGGTTCTTAACTTTAGAGGAAACTGCTGTTTTCCCATGTTTCTCAGCAAGTTCAATGAATTTTGCTGCTCGGACTTGTGACATAGGATGGGTCGATAGATAAGGGTTACATATTGCAACATGATCGCCAAGTTTCCTGTACAACCCAACGATACCATGAAACACCGAGAACCAGCCGAGTTTAATCATGGCCTCTATAACCTTCGTATCAGCCATCGATTCTATCTGCCTCAATTTAGCCAGGAGCTGGCCCATAAACATTGATTGTCCCGCGAAGACACCGGCCGCTAGAGGAGCCGGATTCTTCGTGAGAACTGCAGCCCCGGCCCCCAGTACCGATGTGATGAGGCTAGATCTCGCCATATCCTTACTGACGGTAAGAAATTTGGTCATATGATGCCCAGCTATATGCCCAACCTCGTGGGCCAGTATCGCGATGAGCTCAGTATAATCTTTAATATGCAGTATGGCTCCAGCGTTGACCACTATATCGCCGCTCGCCGTTGCCATGGCATTTAATGTTTGGTCCGTCGATACGTAGACATTAATCTTTTGTCGATAGCCCAAGGAGTCTTTGATAAGATTAACCAGATATTCTAAAAATAATTCTATCTCCTCATCTACGACCAGCAAAATTTCCGAATGAATGGGCTGAGAAATGAAGCACATGAAAAAAATACACCTTATAACCAGACCTCGAAAGTTCGAGGGTTCGGCGATTAGCTTCTCATCTTGAGCGGACATATGATCAGTAACTCTAATACGGCTATACACCTTCGCGACGTGTCTCCCGCCCTCAATTCTTTCGATGACTTGGTCTAGCCAAACAGCTTTTTTAGCCATCCATCCTTATCCACTTTCTTCGCCGTGGTATTCTCCTGGTGAGCAGATTTATGTACTATGTCACTCGTGCCCTTAGTGGATTGCAGTAATTCAGAGGCCCTGGAAGCATCCAATCCTGATTCTGAGGGTCTAGTCAGAGGCGGTCTAACTTCTCTATCTAGAGGAGCCGGACTCTCGCTGCTTCCTTGTTCGAGCACAGCGCCCTCTGGAGCACGTCTCCTTCTCCGATATCTCTTTTTCTTCGTGGCTTGAGGTTGAGGTGCTGGTTCCTCCTGTGTGGCGACGGTATCCTGAGCAACGACTTCCTCTTTGGCAGGAGCCTTATTCTGAGGAAACTCAGTCTCTATATTTAAACATTTTTCTTTCACGGGGTTATGAGTATGGTTGACGCATTTGGGAGTGGTAACTTCCTCCGACACAGCATCCGCCTTATATTCTTTTATCAATATTTTACAATCGGATTGCTCGAGGGTTTGGTTACGAGCGATTTCAATGTATACCTGGTAGAAGGCCTCCATCTCCGTGATGATTCTTCGCTTATTGTTCAGGATATATAGATCGACTCCAGCGGCAACCTCCACCACGATCGATTTGGCATTTCCATGCACCAGGGAGCTCTCTATCGTCCTGATGACCGATAAGGCGACCACTTCAATCGACAGAATCTTCCCAATTCCGCCACAATGTTTGCACTTAACGAAACTCGTCTCCGAGAGGCTCGATCTCAGCCTCTGCCGAGATATCTCCATCAATCCGAATTGAGAAATCTTTCCGATCTGCACACTGGAATAATCGTTCTTCATGGCCTCCTTCATCTTGTGTTCCACTTTGCTGTTCGATGCATAGCTAGCCATATCTATGAAATCTATGACGATGATTCCGGAGATGTCCCTCAATCTTATCTGTCTCGCGATTTCCGTGACGGCCTCGAGATTCGTCTTCAGAGCCGTGCCATCTAGGTTCTTCTCACTCTTGGATTTCCCGGAATTTACATCGATTGCAATCAGGGCTTCTGTGACGTCTATCACGATCGATCCTCCGGATGGTAATTGCACGACCGGATTTAGGATTTCTTTAATCTTCTCTTCGATGGCATACTTATAGAAAAGCGGAGTCGCATTGTCCTTATACAATTCTATTCTCTTGACGTGGCTTGGGGTGAATAACTTCATGAAGGTCCTGGCTTCTTTATATGCCTCGACTCCTTGAATCGTGATGCCATCCATGGTGCGGCTATACAGATCCCTGATGGTCCGCTTAACGATATTTCCTTCTTCATACAGACGAGCCGGCGCCGTGGACGTGTCCGCCGCATCCTTGATCTCATTCCAGAGTCGGCATAAATATTCTAGATCCCTCTTTATCTCTTGCTTACCCCGATTCTCACCAGCTGTTCTGACGATACAGCCCATCCCATCGGGTATATCTAGGGATCCTATGATCTCGCGTAGTCTTTCCTTTTCAGTGGCTTCTAGGCGTCTAGAAACACATGTGTTCTTGCCTTTAGGAGGATTCGGAGTTAGAACGCAATACCTGCCGGGAATACTGATAAACGTTGTGAAGAAAGCGCACTTATTTCCACGCACTTCTTTTTCTGCCTGAACCAACAGGACTTGCCTATTGGCGATGACCTCCTGGATCTTGAAACGCTTAGAGAGGCCGCGTGTTTGATTCTCATCTTCCAGATACTTTACGTCCTCATTACTCAGGGCATCCTTATTGAAATAATCATAATGAATCTCCGAGAGTGGGAGAAAACCGTTCTTTTCATCCCCATAATCTATAAAGGCAGCCTGAATGGATGGCTCAATCCTCACGACCCTCGCGAGATAAATATTCCCCTTAATCTGTTTCCGTTTAGAATGCTCGACCTCAAAATTCTCGAGATTTCCGTTTTCATCGAGAATAGCGATTCTGGTTTCATCGCTGTAGTGTGCGTCTATAAATAATTTTCCTGCCATATGAGTAATTCCTAAATAACGAATTTATACCTATCATAAATAACAACGGCAACAAGCAGACGCTTCCATCTACACAAGAAGCATCAGGTTAACATTAATATGATAACTTAACTCTCATTACGATGCAGTAATTTTTGCAGAGCGTGAATAGATCGAGACAGTTTCGTCAGCAACGTCATTGCCAAAATTATACTCGCGTAATTCAATAAACACCTAAGTGTTTTTCAAATTCAATGTCGAAAAAATTGGCCGAAGACGACTTCGAAGCCAATTTTTACCTTGGTTTAATGCAACGATTATATGGCTGTCATATAGGGTGAGTATATGCCTCAACTCCTCGTGCCGTAAACAATCTCAGCAAGAAAATTAGTTGACACATATTTAAATAATCTACCACAGCATTCCGTCGGCTCATTGCTGTGGACAGTGCTTCGGAGAAGGAATCCATCCCACTTGAGATTAAAGTCAAAAATCGAGTAGGTGCTGCACTCTGGCCTGTTATCGCGATGAATATTCCTGCAGCGCCCCCCACGAGAAAAGAACTCACGCTACCGATGCCTTTCGCAACCTTTTTCCATAATCCTTCATCGAACATATTTCTCTTCAAAATCAGAATACTATCGTAGATATTTTGATAATACTTGGACAGATTGTTTCTATCAACATCCTTGATAGCGCTCAGCGTAATTTCGAGGAATCGTCCCATTAACTCGCTTCCTGGCTCCAGATTCGGAAGAGTTATTGCTACATCTTCAACGCTGCACGCTGCCAACCAGTTCATCATTTTCCCGGTTACTTGTTTATCTACAACATAATCAATGCCGTGTAATACAGCGTTGAATATACGAATCGCCAAAATGGCATAACCGTATTGTGCAGAATGCTCCGAATCAAATATGCTCTGATTTAATATGACGGCTGTGGCACCACCACACACCGCTTCCAAGCCCCTTATCATGCCTATCCAGCACGGGACTCCGGGGACCATATGTGTTATCCTGTTTTCAGCAAGATTCATAGAATTTCCGACTGCTGTCACAGCACTCAATCCCTGCTTAAAACACGGATTCTCCATAACAAGGGTATCGAGATCAACCCGGGGGCCCGGCGCCCCACAATACCCATTCGAACATATCGACAACCAAGCCACCGCCAAAATTCTTATGATTTTCATAACCAACAAAGGCAACAGAGAACGTCAGACGGTAGGTTAGACAGCCAATTATTAAAAAATGGTAAAGATCGCCCTCAAAAAATTACCGGAACTCTGATGCATGAGATTTGATCCCTCCAATTTCCAACTGGCTTTCTTCCCTATTTGATGCTAAAATATGAGGGTTCTATATCGATAGCTTTTGTTAAAGGAATTATGGATATGCAGATTGTTTTGTTGGAAAGAGTGCCAAAACTAGGAGCCATAGGGGATGTTGTGACGGTGAAACCTGGGTACGCACGCAATTTCCTGTTGCCCAAAAAGAAGGCTCTTAGGGCAACCCCAGAAAATTTGGAGTATTTCTCTGTGCGCCGGGCGGAGATAGAGGAGAATAACTTAACCTTGAAAAAGGGAGCAGAGGCAACCGCCGAGAAGTTGACCGATACCTTGATCGTCGTCATAAGGCAGGCCAGTGAATCCGGCTTCCTATATGGTTCTGTTCGCTCTTCCGACATCGTGGTGGAGCTCGAGAAACAGGGATACATCATCAATAAATCTCAGGTGCAGATTAAGGCTCCAATCAAGACGATAGGCACGTACAGAATCGGCATCGTGTTGCATCCAGAAGTCATATCCGAGATCTCACTGCGAGTAATGACGGCCCAGGAGCAGCAGGTCGTCTCAATCGAGGCAGCCACGGAAGAACCGCCGCAAGAGACGGTGTAAGGCCACCGGGATCGCGGTGTCTCCATTCGTAAGATACGTCCCCAATGGTCTGAGTTTTGTGAGGATACTGTGTGCACCAATCTTCCTATACTTCGGGACGACTGTGGCGTCGGTCTATATTCTCATTCTAGCTGGCCTGACAGATTTTTTGGATGGGTATACGGCTCGAAAATTTAAGGTTGAATCGAAGTTTGGGCAAATTCTAGATCCGATTGCCGATAAGATATTTTGTAATACGGCGTTGTGGTACATATACACCACGACTGGACATCGTTCGTGTATTTTGTGGGCAGCTGTGGTTCTGACTTTAAGAGATGTATCTCTGATCATCGGTGGCATACTCATCAATTTTTATGGGTTAAAGATGGATACTCGCCCGATATATATAAGCAAAATCTGTACGACGCTGATAATAACATTGTGCGGATTATTGTTGATTCCAAATGTCCCACTGCCGTGGATTCAAGCGTGTGCGATATCGTGCGTGGTATGCGTGGTATATACAGGATACCGATATGCCAGGCGCATTTTCTTCTAATGATGCCCGTAAATCGTAAAAACTTTTATGGCGCGAACTGGTATAACCCATCCACAAAAAGAATTGAGGACAGGAGACACGGAGCACAGGCGCGGAGTTGTACTGGACTTAATGGTCATATGGATGCTCAAGACGAGCAGCGGATCGACGAACCCTCAAGACTTTCGAGGGCTGGGTATACGCCTGATGGTGTAGTAAGTGACTAGTTTTTTCGTACAACTGTGTCTTGATCTAGTTAACCCCGATAAGATTGAGTACGTTATCGCCGCGCTGTATTTATTATTTCGAAATAAAGACCTGACATTAGCATTAGTGTTGTTTATTTTCACGAGATTATTCATCGTAATTCTTAAGGAAATATTCGCCATACCATCCCCCAACGGAAGTTGCGTGCGTTATGGATTTCCCGGATACGCATTTCCGAGTGGCCATCTGCAGATTTCTTGTGTATTTTATATTTGGTTATTCTTTAACACTCAAATAAGCCTTATAAAGATTGCGGCCGTAATGATCGTCATATTTGGCGCTATATTTGAGGTCGTCGCCGGATACCACTATCCAATCGACGTTGTGGTGGCGCCCACGCTGGCATTTGGGCAATGGATATTCTTTCAAAAACTGCGTTGTACAGATGAGGTTAAATTTTCTTTGATCATTGGACTGTCTTTGTTCATGTTGGCCTTAATATTTATATGGGATATGAAGCATTATAAGGGCAATCCATACACATTCATAACATTGTATCATGTAATAGGATTGTGCCTTGGCTGCATTTGTACTCACAATCCTAAGTTTAGGGGAAATATTTTATTGATACCTATAGTCGTATTATTTGGAATATCCTTGATAATGCAGTCGCATGAACAAGCATGGATAAATCAGTTAAAATGGCTATTCATAGCTTGGGTGTCGCCCTTAATTAGACACATGATACACTCACGCAATTTGACAAACACATAAGTAGTTACCGAATTGCGCGGGTATATATGGTGGCCAAATGGCTTTAGTATATCGTATAACTCTATTTAATGATGACTTCATCCACTACTTGGATGACATCTTCAGCTTCTTCATCCTCTGCGTATAATTCATCTAGAAGAACGCTGAGCGGCACGGAATCCACCTCCACGATTGAATCTTCTGCATCATCAATCTGTTTCGAAAGACTTTTCTTTTTATGATTCACACTGGGTATATTCTTCGATTTTAGTGTGCGGCAGTTACCATAACCCAGAAAGGAATTATTCAGGAGCTGAGCGGCATAAAGATCTCGGCTTTTGCTGGAATTGCCTCCGAACACAGCCACGAATACCCTCTTCGCCTTTCCTAATCTGTTGAATTTCTCTGCGGTGACTAGCAGATTATATCCGGACGCGTTCGTAAATCCCGTCTTCCCGCCATCTGATCCTCTATACCACCTCAGTATCTTGCAGTGCGAGTTATATACTTTCCCTCGATATTTAAACGATTTTAATGAAAGGAGATGCCAGTGCTGCGGAAAGTCTCTGTATAACGCCATGCCTAATGTGACAATATCTTTGGCACATGTGACCTGCCTGGGATCCGGCAATCCAGACGGATTCTCGAAGTGCGTCCTTTTCATACCGAGCTTCATGGCCGTCCTATTCATGAGTGCACAGAATTTCGATACACTCCCGCACAGACCTTCCGCTATCACGACCGCCGCATCATTGGCAGATCTGACTATCAGTGCCTTTATTAAATCTAGAACCTGCACCTTTTCCCCGACCTTTAATCCAAGTTTACTCGGAGATTGAATGGCCGCATATTTAGAAACCTTGTATTTGGTATTAAAATTTACCTTTTTTTCGCTGATGGCCTTGAATAAAACGTATAAAGTCATGACTTTAGTTAAGGATGCGGGGAATCTTCTTTCTAGGGCATGAGCAGAATGGATTACTTTTTCTTTTTTCCCGTACTCCACCACGAGTTCCGCTTTCTTCGTATTATTTCCGGCAAAAGAAAGTGAATTAATCCCAAACAATAAATAGGAGATAATGTATATCGGGCCGCAGTACCTCAATTTCGCAATAAGGGTACAAAATAAGAAACAAACATCAGGTCATTGTACGATAGAAGTAATATGAAGCCAATGCCCAAAAAAACGGGTGAGAGGTCAGTAGATAGACACTAACGGATTTGCAGAACATTGAGCTATATCATCATTGGAACCCAGGGCCTGTGTCTGCGGTCTCGTGGAGAACGCCAGATGTTAATACGGGGGATTCGGATTATACTAACGCAACTCAATAAATACTTGGGCGGTTACCGTATTGCGTGAGTATAAACTGCTCTACGAATGGCGGTATTCCCTTCAAACGAGTATGACAAATCATCTCAATTGATATTGATTGTATCTCCTTGTTGATACGTATACCACTAATCTCTAAATCACACAGCCTGGGTTCGAAGTTTAAAATCGCCGCTCGGCAGTGAACCTTAAAATTTTCGAGTTCTGCCTGCGAGGTCCCGATGGATGACAAATCTCTAACTCCATACGATACAGGCAAATCTCTGAAATTGATGGACATAAAAGGATGTGACCACCCCAATTTCGTCGACAAAATATTTCTTATTTCTTTGGTGATAGAGTCGCTTATATCTCGTTCAGATTCGAGATACACCGGATGGTCCTGAAATTTGGCCAGGTATTCTCGATCAACTCTCGTCATAATTTACGCCCTAAACATCCCACATATTGGAGACATTATACACTCGCGCGATGGACGGCTTCCATACTCAGTCACAAAAAGATTTATTAAATTTAAGGTCGAAAAAAAACTGGCCGAAGGCGGATTCTGAGCCAATTTTTGCTTTGGTTTAATACACACAATCATACTGTCTGCCAACTGGGTTGAGTATATGATCTCTTTCTGACACCAATTTAGTTTTTTTTGATATACTATCCACAAAAAGAATTGAGAGCGGGAGCATTGAAGCACAGGCGCAGAGCTATACTGGACGTGCTGATAGTTCGAGCATCGAGGCAATGAACCCTCAACTTTTTGTTGGTTAGTATATGTCAGATAAGGGAATGGCTAGACATCTAGCCAGAGTAGCGGCCGTTCAGGTGATGTATCAAAGGGATGTCACGGGTGCCGCGCTAGATTTCATCGTCAGTAACTTTGTGGAGCAGTATGCATACGAAGAGAGGGCGTATAAAAAGATGCACAAAAGTTTTTTTAAAAGATTGATTTCTAAAATGGATACCGATATAAACTTCGATGAGATAATAGCCAACAGCCTCGATTCCGATAATAACATGAATTCTGCGCCACTCATTATGAAGAGTATCATTAAGGTTGGGATTATAGAGCTTCTCTTTGAGAAGACTGACATTCCTGTTATTATCAATGAATACGTTGAAATCGCGAAGGAATTCGTTGGTGGAGGCGGAGTAAAGTTCGTCAATGCAATCCTGGATAAGATCTCACGACAGATGGAGCGCAAATGCCAAACACAGACCGGAACGTAATCTTCTACGCCGTTGAAAGCGATTTCGCAAACGTCGCCGTGAAATTAATTGAAAAAAAGTATACGCAGAATGAACGGGTGCTGCTCCTATGTTCCAGTGCGGACGAGCTTCACTTGCTAGATTCGAATATTTGGACATACTCGAAGTTGAGCTTCATACCCCACGGGTGTAATGGCTCTCTAGGCGACGAGAATGCCAGGTTTTGCCATACTTGGCTTTCGACGGATATTATTTTTCATAATGCACCGGAATGCTTGATGCACAATGGACTCACCATTAAAGATGATCAAGTCCAGAAATTTAAAAGTATCATCGATATCTTCGATAAAGGATTAATAGCTGAATCAAGGATGCGAGCCGCCTACTATGAGGCCATGGATTTCACTTGTCAGAAAACTTGGGTGCAAGATGGGAATAAATGGATACCGGGAGAGAATACTTGAAAGTTCTCGCGATCGAATCTAGTTGTGATGAGACGGCGGCGGCCGTGTTACAGAATGCCGATCATCCAGGGAGTCGCATATTATCCAACGTCATCAAATCCCAGATCGAAGTGCATGTCCCATTTGGAGGTGTGGTCCCCGAATTTGCGGCTCGCAATCATATGGATGCTATCGATACGGTCATCAATGATGCAATCAAGCAATCTGGCCATGATTTGAGGGAAATGGATGCCATCGCGGCGACGGCTGGCCCAGGGTTGATAGGTGGCCTCCTCGTTGGGATGGTCACGGCCAAGACCATTGCCCTCATGAGTCAAAAACCATTCATGGCAATCAATCATTTGGAGGGGCATTTACTGACCGCGAGATTATGCTACGACGTCGAGTTTCCGTATTTGCTGCTCCTGGCCTCCGGTGGGCATTTTTTATTTGCCGAGGTTATGGGGATAGGAGACTACAGGATATTGGGGCAAACACTGGATGACGCCGCGGGAGAGTCATTCGATAAGGTCGCCAAGATGCTGGGGCTAGCGTATCCTGGTGGCCCCTCGATAGAAGAGGCCGCCAAGCACGGAGATGATTCGCGATTTCAGTACACCATACCGATGCAGAGGAGGGCGGGATGCGATGTCTCATTCTCAGGTATTAAGACCGCGACGAAAATACACATTTCTAAACTGGATTCAATGACGGATCAGGATAAGAGCGATGTTGCCGCATCGTTTCAGAGTATCGTCACCAAATTCATTACGATTCAACTACGTAAGGCATATCAAATGGCGAATACAAAGCTGCGGAATATGGTGATCGCTGGTGGGGTCGCCGCCAATACTCGGCTCCGAGAGGAGGTCTCACATTTCTGCGATCAGCATGGCCTCAACTTCTATGCACCTCCCATGTCGTTGTGTTCTGATAACGCCGCCATGATAGGGTGGGCAGCAATCGAGCGCATTGGACACAACTTGCCGTTCTCAGATTTCGATGCCAGAACGAGACCACGGTGGCCCATTACTGAGATATACTAAACAATAGACCTCCTTCGAATCTAGATAAAGGAAACTAAAAAGTGTAATACAATAAGGGAAGGGCAAGGTTTAACTACCAAGGTAACAAGGAGGAAGGAATAAACAATAAATTATGTATAGAAGATCAATTGCTACAGAAGGAAGAGATTTGGACTAAGATTCAATCTTATTGCAGGAATCTATAACTTTGAGATCAATTTATGAGTTTCGAAAGAGGTCCAATGCACCCTTCGAAAATACCGTCAAGGTGATCTTCCATAGATACATGAAGGATGCTGTCCCGCGGGTTGGTTAGCTACAGTCATTCTATCCGTTTCCCAAATGCTGAGTATATTTGCCAGAGGAGTGTTAGAAGAGTTCGATCCAGCCTCAACAGAATTCCCTCATGTCCACAGAGGTTCGGTGTATACTAACCCAGTCATCGAAAGAATGGGGGGCGGGAGACTCGTTGCCCAGACGCCGAGTTATACCGAGTGTACTGCTCAAGACGAGCAGCGGATTATGAACCCGCAAACTTCCGATGTCTGGGCGTAACCTCTGAATTTCTTGGAGAAAGGACCGTGCACAGCAGTAAGGGCAGCCTAATAAGGATCATTTGGCGTGATCATTTAAAATTATACAAGACTCTCCTTGCGAGAGCATTTATGTGTATGCTCATCGCCGCCATTGCAACGACTGCTTTCCCATATCTTCTGAAACCGTCGTTCGATTATATTTTCCAGAATAACAGTATGATGAACTTACTCTTTTGGGGAATAGCTATACTATCGTCGTTCCTGATTAAGGGCCTGGCGTCGTACGGCGAGACTTTCTTCATGACCTATGTCGGCCAGAAAATCGTCTTCGATATCCAGATGCGTCTTTTTACACATCTCGTTCGGGCAGATCTTGGATTCTTTAATAATAGTTCAAGTGGAGATCTATTATCTCGGTTTTCTAATGATGTGACCCTACTGCGTAATTCCATATCGAATACCATCTCAGGATTTGGGAAGGATATTTTGACATTCATCTTTTTGGTGGGATTGATGGTGTACCGAGATTCTGTGCTCGCCGTGTTCGCATGCATCGTGTTCCCGTTCGCCCTGGGGCCCATCATTCTCCTGGGGAGAAAGATGAAAAAAATCGTCAATCATACTCAGAACAATTTGGGCTCATTCTCCGGGCATTTATCGCAAGTATTCCAAGGTATACGTGTGATAAAAGCATACTGCGCCGAAGAATTGGAGATCGCTAGAATTCAGGGGAAGATGAATAGTCTCATGCGGCTCATCGTTAAATCGATCAAAATAAAGGCGATATTGCATCCAATTTCAGAATGCATAACGGGTATTGCCATTATATGCGTCCTGATTTATGGGGGAAGTCAGGTCATGAGTGGCGCTAAGACCATCGGGGATTTGATCTCCTTCCTGGGGGCGTTGTTGATTTCGTATGAACCCATCCGGAAAATGATTCAATTGAGCGCCAATATAAATGAAGGTCTCGCGGCAGCAGAGCGAATATTTTGTTTGATCAATGTGAAGCCGAGTATTCAGAACGCTAGTAAGGGGTTAAAATTGGCGAATCCTGTTGATACCATCGAATTCAAGGATGTTACTTCCCAATATAGTCCAGATAAGCAAATCCTCAAGGATATTTCATTCAAGGTGAATAAGGGGCAGACCATCGCGTTCGTCGGGCGCAGTGGAGCCGGGAAAAGCACTCTCCTAAACCTCATTCCGAGGTTTTATGATGTTTCGGATGGAAGCATTCTGTTTAATGGGATCGATATTAGGGAAATAGACTTATTTAATCTAAGAGAACAGATTTCAATCGTCACGCAGGAGAATATACTGTTTGATGCGTCGTTTTACGATAATATCGCGTATGGGAAGCGGAATGCCACGAGAGAAGAGATAGTGGCGGCCGCACGATCTGCCCTAGCCCTGGAATTTATCGAAGAGACTGAGGATGGATTCGATACCCTCATCGGCGAGAATGGAATCAGGATTTCCGGTGGGCAAAGACAGAGGATCGCGATCGCACGGGCCATGCTCAAAAATGCCCCAATATTGCTACTGGATGAGGCGACATCCGCCCTCGATGCCGACGCCGAGAAATCAGTGCAGCAGGCTCTGGAGACACTCATGAAAAACAGGACCACCATTATAGTGACCCATAGACTTACCAGTCTCAAAAAGGTGAATACTATCTACGTTCTGGATGATGGAATCATCAAAGAGTACGGGGCACACGATGAACTCCTCGCCCAAGACGGATTGTATAAAACGCTATGGACAACATGCGAAAAGTGATAATTCGAGACTTTATAATTGCTTTGTACCACTGAGATTGCAATGTGATTTATATTACTTGACATTTTTGACGCTTGAAGTACAATAATCGAATCAGGGAAATATATATGGAATTTTCAACTATGCGTTTAAAGAACAATAAAATAAAGAACAGACCAGGATTCCGGGCACTCCTCACGATGATAATGATGGCATTCCCTTCCGTTCATGGCCAGAGTTACAGAGAATTTTTTCAGAGAAATTTTCCTAATCACCCGATACTTAACTCAGATCGCACATCAGACAATATCCCAACCCGGGTTTCTCTGGAAAGCTTAACATGGTTGTGGCGAAACAGAAATTCATCAACAAGTATGCCTGAGGGTTTCGCCTACTATACTCCAGCACAGCAGAATTGGTTTGTTCTAAAAG
The DNA here is from genome assembly GCA_031258145.1 of Holosporales bacterium. Lineage (GTDB taxonomy): Bacteria > Pseudomonadota > Alphaproteobacteria > RUG11792 > RUG11792 > JAIRNI01. Next base: position 2,731 of record JAIRNI010000021.1, on the reverse strand, counting down.
CCGTGTTCCCCCAGCTGGAAGTTGATGGTAGGTTAACACCGAGTGTTCTAGAAGAACGCCTTCAATCTGCTGCCAAGGCATTGACTAGCAACCCTGTAATCCTCTCCAGAGTTATGCATGACTGCTTGGCCTGGACGGGATCTCCATTCATACAGTGGATAAAGGCATTATCGCATGGCGCAAATGAATCCGGAGAGAAGAAGAGGGGCCGTCCTGGGACTGTTTCTTTTGCCGTCCATAATCTGACCACGCCTTCCCTAACAAAAGTTCCGAGAGAACCCTTAGTGGATCATAGTGACAGGCCTTGGACTGCCCCTATTGTGCTCACTATGCCGCCCAATCTTTCCCCACAAAGACATAAAAGAAAAAAATACCTGGTTGTCAACCAAGCCGTTTACCAGTACCCGACTTACTCTTCAGGACGAGCCCTTGGCCAGAGTTCTTATCTCGCTGATAAGGAGCTGATTATTATTACGGGTGGAATGGTATACAACCCTGATAGAGACAATATCAGCCGAGCTCTTATGGTGGGCTGCGGCCGAGATCTTGACACAGCTGCCTGGTTCAGAAGTTGTTGGAATTCTAATCCTAATATCCTTCTGGTGCTGATGGCCGACATTGATCCATGTTTTACCTCATACATTCTTGACCAGTCAATCTGGGGGTTGAACTATTCGATTATAAAACATTTCGAATCCGAGCAGACCCGCATTCCCTCCCCTTTCCCTGGGTACGCGATATGCGCGGTCGATTGCAAACCTGATGCTAAAAAACCCTACGACAGACCGATGCAAGTAACACCTATGTTGGTAGTTGACGGAAGAGGAATAATCAGTGCCAATACCCTCGAACCAGAAACTTCCTGGCCACAAGAAGCTTGTCGGCTAATTCTTGATACCCATGGAATCCTAAGAGAGCTACTAGTCACAACAAATGAGTTGGCTGAAACGGTGTATCAACCGATACAAGAGTTGGTGGGATTGTTGAAACAAAGTAATTTCCAACTCCCATTATTTACAGTAGTTGCTGGAGGAAAAGAGTGGATGCACCTGAATCCAGGCAATTGGGTCGTGACCGGAGTAGACCCCATCTTTTACGATCAGGCGGCCCGATCCTCTTACTTGTCCAAAACAGAAGGCTATTACGACGCATGGGACCAAAAAGTTTTGAAATACTCCCATCAGGAAACACTACGACTCTCGGATGGAACCGAAATACCAATCCGTGTTGTCTGCGCGCCCCCAAACGGTTGGGCAACTCCCAATGCCTTCCAGTTCCAAAGTTAGAGACCGGCGCATATACTATTCAGGAGGATTACGTGTTTACTACTGGTTTATCAATCCCTTTAGTCCTGGTATGCCATACCCCGCCACGAACTCGAGGAAAGCTCCACCGGCCGTCGAGACGAATGTCATATCGTCCTTGTATGGACCAATCGATGCTATCGTTTCGCCACCTCCAACGATGGTAACCAATCCACGGGTTTTCGTCAAATGTGCTATATATGGAGTCAGGATATTCGTCGCCGTGTTGAAATTCGCAAATTCGAAGGCTCCTATCGCACCGTTCCACAGCAAGGTCTTAGTTTTGTCTAAACGCTCCTTGATGATATCGACACTCTGCTGACCGATATCGAAACATGCACATTCTGGAAGAATACTATCCAATTTACATTCTATACCGTTAGTTCGAATGTCCTTAGATACTAGAAAATCGACGGGTAGTATTATCTCGGCATTTGAAGACGATGTAATCTCTCTGACGGTGTCAAATAGTTCTTCTTCTATCATCGAGCTCTGTAGATTAAATCCTCTGGCAGCGAGGAACGTGTTAGCCATCGCTCCTGTGATGATTAGATGATCCGCGACCTGCGATATACGTTTTAATACATCTATTTTCGTCGATACTTTCGAGCCGCCTATAATCTCGGAAAATGGACGCTGTATCTCGTGAGTCAATTTGGATAACCAATATACCTCCCTCTGCAAGGATAACCCCGAAAAAGACGGAATACATTGCGTTATCGCGCAGACCGAGGCATGTTGCCTGTGCGAGACGGAGAACGCATCGTTTATATAGACATCCCCAAACTTCGCTAAAGCTCCGGCAAACTCGGGATCATTCGCCGTTTCTCCCTCATAAAATCTGAGATTCTCCAGGAGAGTAATTCTCGAGTTGATCTGCGCTGGATCCGTTTCCCATACAGAAGAAGCCACGAACTGAACATCATGTTTGAGAACCTCGGAAACATCGGCAACTATATTGGCCAACGAAAACTCGCGACCATATGCATCGGCTGGCTTGGGGCGCTTATAATGGGAAATGAGGACCACATCAAGCCCGAGTGCTAGGATGCTCGAGACAGTCTCCTTAATCGCCATGATTCTCGATAAATCCCTTACGGACGATGGAAGATTTAGGTCACACCGCAGGACACACCGCCTGATCCCAGAGGAAGTACTGACGAATTCTCTAAAATCACCAAAACTCTTGAGTTTCAATTTATCAAACTAACCAGGATACCAAATCAACGTGATGCTACAGCTAAATACTTCGGAAATCAACCGTATCTCGTACCTCACTGCTAGTTTGTGTCAAACAAGTTTTGATGGCATCTGTTATAGGTAAATGCAACGATCATGTGAGTGTCATAGGTTTTGAGTATATTTGGTGGCTCTCGGGTAACATATCTAACATTAACGTATTATTAATCGGGGTGTGCGAGAATCCC
>JAIRNI010000035.1 GCA_031258145.1 Holosporales bacterium | reverse complement strand
CAAAATTGTTGCCGATAAATACAGAAATAGACGAAAACGTTTCGGATTAAGATTCAATCTCATCGCTGCCATTTGCAACAGGGAAAATGCTTTATAACCGTTTCGAAAGAGGTCTATTGTATAGCCAAATGTTTTAAAAATCCCTCAGCGTATACCTATTGACCTCTCACCAATGTTTTCCTAAAAGTGATTTATGTTTTGTTAATGGGGACGATCATGAGTCTGTCATATGGGGTGAGTATATCAGGCGCATCACAATATGATGTTTATTAACGTATTATTAACCGGGGTGTGCGAGAATCCCCGGGTGGGTGGGGGTTAGGGATGGTGTATACCTAAAATAGCATAAAAAGCTTAATAATACGTTAATTTTCAAAAAATATTTTCTGTATTCCCAGGCTTTAGATTGCGCCAAACCATATGACAGCCTCATAATCGTAGCATTTAATTATACGAGATATAGTTGGGTTACAAAGCATTTAGCTATATTACACTTTTTAGTTTCCTTTATCTAGATTCGAAAGAGGTCTAATGTCAAAGACTGTAAACGTTCAAAAAGATCGAACCGCAGAAATTAGATGCCATCAGAACTTGTTTGACACAAACTAGCAATGAGGTAGGAGATATGGTTGATATTCAAAGCATTTAGCTAAAACCAAAAGCCAGCCTTTCTGAAAGCACAAACTCACATCCCGGATACGTTTACAACTAAGGGCACCAGTATCCATGATCACTTCGACTGAAAATTCTGTGCCCCCCCTTAACGGAGGGGCCCCAAAGCCTGGCTTACTTCGTTGCCGCCTTATCTTCCGAGTAGCACTTTCTGTCTTTAAATTCGCTTTGCTTTCCTTTGTTGAAGGCGGATGTGGGCCTGTAATATCCCATCACCCTAGTCCACACCTCACACTTCTGCCGTTCTTCGTTATCAACTTTAGGCTCTTCAAAAACTGTCATTTACCGCCTCCTTTTCACCGATAATCCGTGCCGCCAATTCCTTCCGGCGCCTTATCTCTTCGTCGCACTTTGGGCAGTACTCATGCTCTCCTTGGAGGTACCCATGCCGCGGACAAACAGAGAACGTCGGGGTTACAGTTATATACGGAATTTTATATTTTGTCAAGACCCGGCGGACGAGGAGTTTGCAAACTGACGCATCGGATACCCTCTCTCCGAGGAACAAATGGACAACCGTTCCACCCGTATATTTGCGTTGTAATTCCTCCTGATGATTCAATGCTTCGAACAGATCATCGGTATATCCCGCGGGCAATTGTGAGGAATTTGTGTAATACGGGGCCTCTTTCGATCCCGCCTGAATGATGTCTGGATAGCGCTTGGCATCCTCGCGGGCAAAGCGATACATGCATCCCTCCGCCGGTGTGGCCTCCAAGTTGTATAGATGTCCAGTCTCCACTTGGAATTCGACGAGTCTTTCTCGAAGGTGATCCAATACTCGCAGGGCCAATTGTTTACCTTCTGGAGAAGCGATATCATGTTCATCATCCGAGAAGTTTTTGATCATCTCATTGATCCCGTTGACGCCTATCGTCGAGAAGTGGTTTTTGAAGGTCCCGAGATAGCGTTTGGTATATGGATACAATCCATAATCCATCAACCTGGACACCACCTTCCTCTTCACTTCTAAACTGTTTTTTGCCAGCTTCAACAGATCGTCCAGATGGGCGATCAATCCCATTTCGTCGTGCTTATGCAGATACCCCAAACGCGCGCAATTTATGGTGACCACACCGATGGATCCAGTCTGCTCGGCGGAACCAAACAGGCTGTTCCCGCGTTTCAGCAGCTCCCTTAAATCGAGCTGTAATCTGCAGCACATAGACCGAATCATGTTGGGACTCAAATCAGAATTTATGAAATTTTGGAAATATGGGATGCCGTACTTAGCGGTCATCTCGAACATTATATCAACATTCTCGCCGTCCCAATCGAACTCTTTCGTGATGTTATAGGTGGGTATTGGGAACGTGAATACTCGCCCCTTACAATCCCCACGAGTCATCACATTTATGAACGCCTTATTGATCATATTCATTTCTTGCTGCAACGATCCAAATGTGAAATCCATCTCCTCGCCACCTATGATTGGATGCTCATCCTTTAGATCTTCAGGGCAAACCCAATCGAATGTAAGGTTGGTGAATGGAGTCTGAGCTCCCCAGCGAGTGGGGACGTTGAGGTTGAATACAAACGATTGAATTTCTTGATATACCTGTTCGTACGATAAATTTCCCAATCTAAGGAAGGGGGCTAGATACGTATCGAACGAACTAAATGCCTGCGCACCTGCCCACTCGTTCTGCAGTGTCCCAAAGAAGTTCACAATCTGCGACAGAGCCGTGGCGAAATGCCTTGGTGGTGCAGATTCGGCCTTTCCACCGACTCCATTAAACCCTTCTTGAATAAGCGTTCTCAGCGACCATCCCGCGCAGTATCCCGATAGGAAATCCAGATCATGAATATGCATGAAGCCATTGATGTGGGCCTCCGCCACTTTGGACGTATAGATTCTATTCAACCAATAGTTGGCGATGATCTTGCCTGATAGATTCAAGATCAATCCCCCCAACGAATATCCCAAGTTAGCGTTGGCATTTACGCGCCAATCAAGTTGATTTATATAATCATCCACGCTGGAGACGGCATTGACGAACGACTGATGCTCCGCTCTCAATTTGGCGTGTTGCTCACGATACAAAATGTATTCTTTGGCGGTTGCGAGGTGATTATGAGTCACGAGGACCTGTTCTACGATGTCTTGAATATCCTCTATTCCTGGAGGTGATTTATGGTGTTTCTTGGCTAGGATAGAAGCCACATCAAAAGCCAATACTCTCGATTCCGTGACGTCGAATTCTCCCGTCGCATTTCCGGCCTCGGCGATTGCTCTCGTGATTTTCTCTATATCGAACGGCGCGAAGGTACCATCTCTTTTAATTACGAACTTTATGACCTTGTCTGCTTGCGTATTGTGATTTAATGTCATTATATATCCCTCCCTCTCAATAGGTTGACCGTATTATTCACTCCGTAGAGGTATATGAAAGATCCAATCTTGGGGCCGCTTTCAGAGCCAAACAAAACGCCATAGAGCGTCTTGAACCACCCCTTCATATCCTCGCTGAAGAATCTTTTCCCAACCTCAAACGCTTTCGTCTGGAAATCATTGGTACTTGAACTTTGAGGCATCGTACTCAACTCATTACATAATGTCCTAATGGCTTCCTTTTGCCTGTCATCTGGGACGAGGAACTTTCTGGTACCGACTACGAAATCCTCGTAGTACGTTATCGCGAATTTTATCATAGTTCTCATGAAGATTATCGTTTCTTCAGAGCCACCAACGGCCACGTATTTCTTCACGAATTCTATAAGGATGTCTTCATCGGCAGTATTGCAGGCCTGCACTAGGTTGAGGAGCATCGAGAACTTGAGGCACTCTGGATAGTTGGGTGGCGCACCATCGTGAATATGAAACACGGGGTTATTTGGCCTCTTATCTTCGGGCTCAGTTTGGAAAGCCTCGAGAGCGTCTATGTAATCATCCATAGCATTTGGGATAACATCGAAATACAGCCTCTTTGCTCGTTTTGGAGATTGATACATATAGAATGCCAGGCTCTCGGATGGTGCATATTTTAGCCACTCATCCATGGAGAGGCCATTCCCCTTGGATTTCGAGATTTTCTGCCCCTTTTCATCCAGGAAAAGTTCGTACGTTAAATTTTCGGGAGGTAATCCACCGACGACCCTACATATCCTCGAAGATAATTTGAATGAATCGATGAGATCCTTGCCATTCATTTCGTAATCTACGCCAAGGGCCACCCATCTCATGCCCCAATCCGCCTTCCACTGCAGCTTGCAGTGTCCATCTAAAACGGGTACTTCAACGAGGTCCCCCGTCTCTGGATCTCGATAGGTTATTGTCTTATCGGCGACATTCGTTTCGATGATGGGGACCTGCAGAACTTTACCGGTCCTACGACAGATCGGTAGGAAAGGGCTATACGTCTTCTGCCTTTCCTCGCGTAGTGAGGGCAGCATGATATCCATGACCTCATCGTAATGCTCCAATATATTCGAGATGCATCCATTGAATATGCCGGCCCTATACATCTCAGTTGAACTTTTGAATTCATATTCGAAGCCAAATGAATCCAAGAATCGCCTGAGCATGGCGTTATTGTGATGTGCGAAACTCTCGTATTGCTCGAAGGGATCGGGTACCGATGTCAAGGGCTTATCTAGATGCCGGCTTAGGAGCTCCTGATTGGGAACATTCGAGGGGACCTTTCGGAATCCGTCCATATCGTCTGAGAAGACGAAGAGTTTGGCTGGGATATCCGATAACCTCCTGAATGCCCGCAAGACGAAGGTCGTCCTCAGCACCTCCCCGAAGGTCCCGATGTGAGGGAGACCGGATGGACCATACCCAGTCTCCAAGACAACACTCTCCTTATTCAGATCCTGGAGCCTGGATACTATCTTCCGTGCCTCTTCGAATGGCCAAGAATTGCGGTTATCCAAGGACATATCCCTCCAAAATCAAGGTAATTAGTTGTCAGAAAATCGATACACGTATGCTAGCACTTTGGATGGCAACATGGTAGCCAGAAAATTTTAGGCCCACCTCATCAAAAAAATCTGTAGGACATCATTGTAAAAATCGAGGAGAGATAGTAAAAATTCCTGATAAAACACAAGAGGATTTCAATACAAGGCCTTAGAAACACAGGTGGGTGGAATAATGAGGTTTTGAGGTTTGTTATCGCTCAAAATTTTTCATCCCAAAACTTTTCATGATGTGGCCATGTAGCAGTTCATTACCGGCCTTGACATGTGCTCTAGTTCAAAGTATCCTGGTTTCTATGCGTTGAGGAGTTTGATGAAAGAAGCGTTTTGATATGAAGGTAGCGAATTCTGTGAAGACCCTGCGTAATCGGCATAGGGCGTGCAAGCTCGTGCGGCGCAAGGGCCGTCTGTACGTCATCAATAAGCAGGTCCCCAAATTTAAGGCCAGACAGGGCTAATTTGCACGGGATCTATGCCATCGTATTGGCCGCTGGGCGTGGCTCTCGGTTCGGCGTAGATTCTCCTGGGCTTTCCGTTCCCAAGCAGTTCCATCGTATCGATGGAGAGGTAATCCTCAAGAAAAGCGTCAATATTTTCTTGCTATTTGAAGATATCGCGGGAGTGTTATGTGTTATTCCTCACGAGTTCTTCGGTCTATTCTATGATATATTTGGGGCCGAAAATGACCCGCGACTTTTGGGGGCCATCCCTGGAGGAAATTCCAGACTTGATTCCGCGAAGAACGGCCTTGATTACCTGGCTCAATTTTCTCCAGACTATGTGTTGATTCACGATGCCGTGCGATGTCACTGCCAGCCGCATGTCCTGGAAGATTTATTGGCAGCCATTGGCGAGGGGAAAGATGCCGTTATTCCTGTGGTTAATCCCATCGATTCTGTGCGCCTACAGAATAAACCTTGTGGATCGATCGATAGGGAAGACATATACCTCGTCCAAACTCCTCAGGCCTTTAAGTTTAATTTGATTCACGGCTTATATGGGCAACATGCCGGTTTAGCAGAAATATTTCATGATGACGCCTCGCTGTGTGACATCGCGGGAATACCGGTCTCCACGGTGCGAGGAAGCCATCTCAATCGAAAGATTACATTCAGAGAGGATATATATCGTCAAACGAGTATCATCAAAACTGGGTTCGGTTATGACGCTCATAGATTCTCACGTGACGCTGATCGGAATCTATATCTGATGGGAGTACTTATAGAGGACCACCCGGGGTTGGATGGGCATTCTGATGCCGATGTCGGCATCCATAGTATCGTCGATGCGATTCTTGGGGCCCTATGCTTGGGAAGCATCGGGGAGTACTTCCCATCGGACAATCCCATGTGGAAAGACGCAGATTCTCAAATCTTTTTAACACATTGTCGAGAACTACTGCATAAATCATCGGCCGAGATAATCAATATAGACTCGACGATAGTATGCGAATCCCCACGTATTACGCCGTACTCCACCATAATGAAACAAACCATAGCGAGTTGCTTGGGAATTTCAGCATCGGCCATCAATATCAAGGGCAAGACGACGGACGGGATGGACTTCACGGGGCGGAAAGAAGGAATCGCCGCGTATTCGATCGTAACGATCAGAGCGCCAGCTGGCGCTTGTGATATTGGAGGAGATTTACTATGAACAAGGTTGTACTGTGCATTTTGGATGGATTTGGATATATACCCATTCACAATGGGAATGCGACCATCTCTGCCGAATGTATAATGAGGCTTATACATTCTGGCAATACCGCTTTTCTAGATGCTTCTGGCGAGAGTGTTGGCTTACCTCCCGGGCAATGCGGCAATTCCGAGGTCGGGCATTTTACGATCGGAACTGGGCGTATACAGAAGCAGAAGTTACCACTCATAGATGATGCCATAAAATCCGGAGAACTGGAACACAACGAAAAACTCACCGAATTCGTTGGGACATTAAAAGGGAATACCTGTCATCTGATGGCCTTATTTTCGAATGGAGGTGTGCATTCAAGCCTCTCTCATTTCTACTGGGCTGTTTCTTATCTTCGCCAAAGGGGTATCGAAATAAGAGCGCACCTATTCCTGGATGGTCGTGATGTTGGATATAGGGATGCTCTCGGTACGTTGAATAAGGCCCTAGAGAGCGGCCAATTGAAATTGTCTGAAATCGCTACAATCCAGGGACGGTTCTATGCGATGGATCGTGATAATAGATGGGAACGTACACAGGAGGCATACGACGCGATGATCAATGCCGAAGCTCTGTACCGCACAGCATCCCCCGCAGCATTATTAAAAGATTTTTATGAGAAGGACATAAATGATGAGACGATTCCACCGATCATCATTTCGGACTATAAGGGGGCATCCTCTGGAGACTCGTTCTGGATGCTCAATTTTAGAACCGATAGAATTAAACAGATTTTGACGCTACTGCAAAGGGGATTATTCCGAATACTGAATATGGTGAGTTGCGACGAAGCTATAGACAGTAAAGCGACGATACTGTTTGGCCACAAGGAAGTTAAAAATACGCTGGGAGAAGTGCTCGCGGAGAACGGAGCCCCCCAACTCCGAATAGCCGAAACCGAGAAATACGCTCACGTGACATACTTTTTTGATGGGGGGCGAGATACCGAGTATCCATATGAAGATCGAATATTAATTCCATCTCCAAAGGTAGATGATTATTCACAGACTCCCGATATGTCGGCCCACCAAATTACTGATGCAATAATGGAGGCTATGCAGAGAAAGTCACACGATGTCATCATCGCCAACTTCGCCAATGCCGATATGATAGGCCATACTGGAAATTTCGAGGCCACCTGGGAAGCGCTAAGGCTCTTGGATGGTCATATTGCGGATATTCTACGTTGTGCGAAAGAGAATGGATACACGGTCATATTGACAGCCGATCACGGGAACGCCGAACACATGATCAACACAGACTCAACCATCAATAAAAATCACACCTGCTCACCGGTGCCATTTCTAATTCTTCCGGATACAACAAAACTCATCCGGGATACGGGCCAGCTGTCTGACATCGCCCCCACCATCCTCAAGATGCTGGACATAGACACTCCACCAGAGATGTCGGGACGATCGCTGGTGTGAGACGCTGAAAAAAATTAATTCTTTAGACAATACGCGATTAATGTTAGAGTAGACCTCTTTCGAATCTAGATAAAGGAAACTAAAAAGTGTAATACAATAAGGGAAGGGCAAGTTTTAACTACCAAGGTAACAAGGAGGAAGGAAGAAACAATAAATTGTGTATAGAAGATCAATTGCTACAGAAGGAAGAGATTTGGACTAAGATTCAATCTTATTGCAGGAATCTATAACTTTGAGATCAATTTATGAGTTTCGAAAGAGTTCTATTGTCCGGCAATTCACCATTCTTTAACCACTTAACAGTATCATACAATTACGTGGTTTGGAGGAGGGAGTAATGTGAATAAAATTTTAGGTGTAATAATGATGGGTATTGTGGGCATAACTGGCCCAAGTGCTGGAGAACAAAATTTTGAATATCGGATGCCGTATGCTGATGGAGAAGTAACTCTCCCGGATGATAAGGGGACAATTTACGGTGAGTTTTTGACGACGGGAGCTGCTATGGGGGAAATTGAAGGATTTAGCTTAAGTACCGCACAGAGGATTCTGTCAACCATTAAAGGAGATCGTCCTCCACAATTAAACCTGCCGTGGCCAATTCCTGTGGTGGAAGAGTACTTCAGAAATTGGCATGCGCGTAAGTGCCCTTTCGTAGTTCACCCACGAATAAGTTGGAATGAGTCGCATAACCAACTGGTGTTCAATGGATTCGGCTGTTATGAGCATGATACAAATAAAGCTCCTGAAGAGCTTACTGCCTTGGAAGGATTCCCCAGTCTCGATTGCGAGATAACACTCGGTTTCGATAACACAGATGGGCTTGCTCAAATCGTGGACTCGGCGCTGTTCTGGAACGCCCTAAAAGAACAACGGAATGCGATCGAGGCTCAGGATGTGCCAATTGAACTCCAAGAAAATGTTGAGGAAGATCCGACCCAATTGGAGAGCGCGTACTCTGCTATTAGAGCCATGCCATCGTTAGCTTGGCCTCTGATCAGTTGCGTTTGTTGTGCATGCGCCATATATTCTGGGTATAAATGGCGAAGCGCCGAGGACGAAGTAAGCAAGGCTTTGGCCAAGAGGCAGACGATAGGATGGGGAATCGCTTTAGCCTGCAGCCTTCCTCCAACTTCTTATTCTATTTACTATCACTTCAGAATTAAGAAGGGATGTTGATTTTATACTCACGCAATTCAATAAACACGCAAGTATTTATAAATGTAAGGTCGCAAAAATCGCCCGTAGAAGGTGTATGAGCCAATTTTTGCTTTCGTTTAATGTAATTTATTGTAACGGTTGCCAGATTGCGCGAGTATAAAAGGCCGAAGGCAAGAATGCGTATCCAACATTACGGGTAGGTGGTCGGGAAGAGAGGATTTGAACCTCCGACCCCTTGCTCCCAAAGCAAGTGCGCTACCAGGCTGCGCTACTTCCCGCCATTAATTCATTATCCCCTAATCTGGGGATCTTTTCAATATATATACTCAACCCAGTTGACAGCCACTATGATTAATATAGCTAAATGCTGTAGAATATCAACCATATCTCCTACCTCATTGCTAGAGCTTGTCAAACAAATTTTGATGGTATCTGTTAATTGATCAAAAGTATCCCCTACGCTTCTCACTCGTTTCTTTAACGTTCCTCTTAACAAAACACAACTCACTTCTAGCAAAGCATTGTCGAGAGGTCAATGAATAGACACTAACGGTTCTGTAAAACATTTGGCTATAATTGTGAACTGACTGATTCTCTCAGCTGCCTGAAGACTGAATGATGTACCTAGAACGAAGACAGCTACCGCAATTTTGTTGGACATTTTTATCGTTACCTATTGCAGCAATGTGATTAAAGATAGCATTATATTAGCGAAATATGATTAAATGAGCAAGTACATTCCTCGTTTTATTCTGCTGCCCATGATGGGCGTGAATTAGGTTTCTCGCTATCATTGTTTTAGTGTAGAATATTGAGAGTAATAATCTTCGCCGTAGTATTTGAATGGAAAACTCGCAAATTACGCAAGGAGCCGAGGACGTTATCGGTAATGTGCCCAGCGCCGATATAACGGTATCAGGAACGATAACCCAAGTTCAAGCTCCGCATGATTCCTCGTTTTTAGATATGTTTTGGCATGCGGGGTTCATGATAAAGATCGTCGTGATTTTCTTATTGTTCGCTTCTATTTGGTCATGGGCCATAATACTGAGCAAATATTTTAAGCTCAAAAGATTGAGTATCGATGCCGATACATTTGAGGAAAACTTCTGGTCTGGGATTCCTCTCGATGCTCTTTACAAGGATTTGAAGAATGAGGTGTTTGATCCAATCTCCAACATATTCTGTGCGGCGATGTCTGAGTGGGAGAGATTCGCCTCTAAACCAGCTGGATCCGGCGGCATAGAGTCCAAGATCTTGGAGAGGAGGATGGATAGAGTCATGCAGATTGCCATTCGAAAAGAGGTCGACGAAATCGAGAAGGGCCTTGGGTTCCTTTCGTCCATCGGAACGAATGGAGTAATCATAGGGCTCTTCGGGACGGTCATCGGTATTCTGGAGGGATTCAAGGCCATCGCCCTACAGCAAAGCACAAGTATCGCGACGGTGGCTCCCGTCATATCTGAGGCCCTCTTCACGACGGCGCTCGGCATCATCACCGCCATTCCCGCGGCCCTCGCCTACAATAAGTTCATGAACGATACGAACCGATATATTAATAGGCTGGAAACATTCGCCGATGAGTTTAGCTCTATAATAGCGAGACAATTTGATGAATAAAAGAAGGGTAAAGCGCTCGAAGCCAAATATTTATATTAATATAGCCCCACTCGTTGAGGTTATGCTGGTGTTGATCATCATCTTCATGATCACGGCCCCGATGTTAAACGTCGGGATACAGGTCGATCTTCCGAAGACTCAGGGCCAGTCATTGAATGATTCCAAGACGCCTCCGATCATCATCACCATCGATAAGGATACCAACATCTTTATTGAGGAAGCCGAAATCACGCTTCCGGATCTCATCCAAAAACTACCACTCATTCTTGAGAACGGCAAAAGTGATACAATATATATCAGGGGCGATAAAGAACTGCAGTACGGGAAGATCATGGAGATTATGGGGATAATATCGACGGCCGGAGCCTGCAAGGTATCCTTAATCTCTGAGCCCGAAAGTACATCAAACGCTCCTCAGTCCACGCTCGTGAAAAATCATGATGCTAAGGCCCCGACTATCAAGCCTCCGCGTGGCAATAGAAGGACTAGTAGGAAACCACCGAGAAGTAGGCATTAATGAACAGCCGACTCGCTCTGCTCATATCCATAGGAATGCACTGCTTTGCGGCCATCATCGGCTACATAAATTATGGCGGTTTTTTTTCGGAAAAAATCAAAGACTCCGGATATACGGTCTTCGATTTTGTTGAGATAGGCCAGAAAAGTCGGGCACCAGTATTATCGAGCGCAGATGGCAGGGTCTCGAAAATAAAGACGCAGAATACGGATAAAGATGCGGTAACCAATGAAGCTCAGCCCACCGAAAATAACATCGAACAAAAGGAAACGAGTAAATCTGAAGAAGCGGCGACGGATAAGAAGGGTAAAGATGATGACCATGCTGTTCCCATGAAACCAAGGAAAGAAAAACACCCCCCGAAAAAACCGAATAAAAAGAAGGGAGATAGTGGGAAAAAGACGAATAAACCCAAGCCAGCGAAGACATCAAAAAACAAGGCCATAGTGAATCTAAACAAAAATAAAAGGAAAAAGAGTGATGCTAATCCATTGGCGGCGAAGAGGTCTTTCGATAGCCTGCTGAATAGCGTCACCGCCAAGGCGGAGCAGGAGAATTCTGGGATCAACGCCGAGGAGGTGGGAGAAACACTGACGGCGACTCAAATCGATCTCGTCAGGCAAACCATCAGAAAATGTTGGCACTTCCCGGCAGGGCTTAAGGATGCCGAGACCCTAGTCGTTGATATAAAGATGGAACTCGATCCAAATGGCAATGTAAAAAAGGCTGAGATCATCGATAAAGAGCGAATGAATAAGGATCCGAATTTCAGGATCGCAGCGGAAAACGCCAGGAGAGCCGTTCTGGATCCAGAATGCAACCCACTGCCTTTCCCAAAGAACAAATATGAGGAATGGAAAGATCTAGAATTGAGCTTCAATCCGAGAGAAATGTTTGAGTAGTATATTCACACAATTCAATAAACACCTAGATGTTTATTAAATTCAGTGTCGAAAAAAATTGACCGAAGACGGTTTCTGAGCCAATTTTTACTTTGATTTAAAACGTCCAATCATACTGGCTGCCAAATGGGTTGAGTATACATGAACATGGGGTTTTATCACATGGATTAATAAAGTTTTAATATTCTTCGTATAGCATGTCATTTGGTTATTAATTCTTAAGCTTTTTTAGTCGCCATATGAGGAATAATTTATCTTTACTTAAACTAGGATATCCGGTTATTTTTTTCGTATCAAATTTGATGACGAATAATTCGTATGGATCAGCCAGCACCGCTGCCTACGAAGTGGAGGTTGCTCTAAATCTGCATTTAAGAGATAGGCATGGCGATGATACAGCCGAAAGGCGTGAGTTGTTGCTTATGCCGGATTTAATTATCGGGGATTCTGGGATCTCACTACGAAGTGCTCGGAGCATTCTTAAGGAGCACGTAAAAAATCGCATTAATGGGATTTATACCGAATTTGAAGAAAGTCTAATACGTGAAATACGGCTCATTGATAGTGATGCGAAATGCAATTCACTGCTTTTCAATTTATTTGTGAATGCTTTATGGAAAAGCTCATATCCGCCAGGGATGAGCCAGTCATTGTTAACGGAAATAGGGAACAGACATCAGCTAGAGCAAATATGGACGAGTGCTTTTAATGGGTATGATTATGCTAAATCCGTCGTGGGAATTTGTCAGGTTATAGATCAACTGCATATCATCCCTGTTGTTAATGCGATAAAAGTCAAGATGCCTGTCATTTGTCATCGTGCGCATCTTGAATCTTCGTGGGTAGGAGAAACATCGGAAGATCCAGATCCCGATGCAATTCGAGCCGAGATTTTGAATACTTTAGAAGCAGTCATGGAATTGCACGAAGGTATCTCCCAAAAGAGTAAGGAAAATGCACAATCTATATGCACTTATCTTGGTGCAATAGTCGATGTTATGGATGACCGTGCCGCCCTCATGGAAGAAGTCAGAACTAATATGGACACTTGTCTCTTAGTACTCCTATTGATGAAGGATGAACTTGCGGTGTGCGTGCCAGAGGTTTTTGAAGACGATGAAACTCGTGAGAAAGTCTATTCCCAAGACTGGGATTCAATAACGGACGAAATCAGGCCAACCGCTATTTCTATAATGCAGAAGTTGCTGACCATGGCTAGGAGCGGTGTACTTGCGGGAAGGGATCCAGGTAATTCGATATCTGACACTTTATCCGCTGCTCTTAAGTCATTCAGAGATCTAGGGGTAATGGCCGTGCGTAATCGCACCCAGGACAGAGATAATGTCTTCTACGCTTTGGATCAGATGGATGGTTGTTCTATTATCTCTTTAGCAGAAAAGCTGATCATGCACTGGGAAGAATTTACTCACGGCGAACCCGATGGCGCATTTCAATTTAGGGAAGAGGATATTAACCAAGAAGGAATATCAGCATTCACGTCCCTGGTGGAAGCATGCATGAGCCCGATGAGACAACAGGTTTTGGATTTCCATAATGCCTATACCAAGGCCGTCAGATTTGGGGTATTTCCGTATTTCTGTCGCGAAGTCTGGCCTCAGAAAAGGCATTGCCACAATTCACTGGGTGCTCTCTTCGCAGAGTTTATAGAGAGATTATTCTACTTTAAAGAGGCAAAAAAACAGCTGGACATTGGGCTACCGGATCTGAATCCATATCACGAACATAACACTACCCGCATCGCTGGAACTATGCAGCACCAGGGTATCGACACTATCTTTGGGCATCATCCAAATGTATTCCCTGAAAGTATCGCCAAAAATCTATTGTACTGGTATATGGCGAGATTGTATATGCAGTTTCAAAACAGTGATTACCAGGAGTTACTAGGTAGCCCGCGAAAAACCATAGAAGATCTGATGAATACGATGAGCCTTCAAAGAATGATCCAAGACATCTCCGCCATCCCGACTGATTTGGTATTGCATGCGATCGGGCAATACCTGATCAATAAGTCTGAAGGCGCCACAGTACTGCAACGACTGCAGGATACTATAACTTATGGCGTGCGAGTCCTGGCGGATAGATTTTTGTTTCTTGCTCGCTTTTCCCGTAACCAGTTCGTCACAGACGGATATCAAGTCACCACCGTAAGTCCGTTCATATATGCCGTGCAAGCCACGGACTCCAGCAGAAGATTCTTGGTGAGCCCTGGACAGTCATCTGAAATATCATACGACGATTTAATATTTGAACTGCCATTGGGCGATACATTGGAAACGGATGGAATAGCATGGTTGCCTCCGAGCAGAGGCTTTCATTTTGAACTTATGTCGGCCAGACTAGTTCAGATGATAAGATCGTATTATTTTGGAACGATTTTGCCATCACTCAGCGAATGAGATTCGTTGTTGTATATTCATACCTTTTGACAGCCATTATGGCTGATATACTCACACAATTTGCCAAACACATCAGTGTTTACTGAATTGCGTGAGTATATAAAGGATAATACTGATGGATTATCCTCTAAGGCGCGAGACAGTTGGCTTTTTATACCTCTGGCAGCTCAATTATTCGTTCCAACCCGAACCGTTCTAGTATATTCAAGGCATCCTCCTCTCTAACCACAGGGCGCCATGATTGTCCCGGTTCTTCTATCTCAAGGGCGACTTGAGATGTTCCAGATCCTGCATCTGACTTCATTAATACCCGGAGACTCATTGTCGAGTCATCAGCTTGTCCTAACTGGTGCAAATCAGACATTTTCAGTCCAAACATGAGCAAGTATCCGTTGATCTCCGCTCTTCTCATTCTTCGCGAGAACCTCCAAGTTTTAGCGTTAATTCCAGAGTCAAAACGGACTGGCAGGACAGTGCCTTGGTCCTGGATGAGGTTATCCACCCCCCAGATTTTCACAGCTTGGTAAACCCCCGTCAGCTGGTACATTGTCATATCGAGAACGGATAACACGGTGTGGCGCGCTGGTGTTGAGTGAGGTAGGCGACAGTCTAGAATGCAAGGGGTTTGTTGACTTCGGGGTACTACTAGCGTCTCCCCCGGCTGTTGGGCTGCTTCTAGTCCAGTGGCATCACCCATCGCATCCTCTGCCATCGGAACAGGCATAACAGGCTCCCCTTCGGGGCTCTCAGCGGAAGTTGCTTCTGGTACTGTTTGTCCCGCTGACGAAAGCTCGTCTGGAATCGGATCTTCCGTCGGGACGGGATCGGGTTCTTGTGACGGAAGAGACTCTCCTATTTCAATGGGTGCATCTGCGGCGGTATCTATGATCTTGATGTGCTGGTCTGCAGCAGCGGTATCTATTACCTCAGGCTCCCCTTCCATGCTCGGAGTTGCAGTTGCATCTGGTGCTGGGTCTCCCAGTACCGAAGGCTCGTCTGGAATCGTATCTTCCGTCGGGACGGGATCGGGTTCTTGTGTCGGAACAGGCATATCAGGCTCTGCAGTGTTCTCAGCGAAAGTTGCATCTGTTACTGGTTCTCCCAGTACCGAAGGCTCGTCTGGAATCGCATCTTCCGTCGGGACTGGATCGGGTTCTTGTAACGGAAGAGAATCTCCTATTTCAATGGGTGCATCTGCGGCGGGATTTATGATACTGATGTTCTGGTCTGCAGCAGCGGTATCTGTTACCTCAGGCTCCTCTTCGGTGCCCTCAGCGGAAGTTCCATCTGTTGCTGGTTCTCCCGCTGTTGAAGGCTCTACTGGAATCGTATCTTCCGTCAGGACGGGAGCTGCCCCCACTTGTGGTTCTTCGGGAGCCGCTTGCCTCTCTGGGAGATGGATCCGGATTAAACGAGCGAGGAGTGACGATTGTGTCCGATCGTATTCATTTATTATTTGTTGTCGGTTGCTGTCTAGTTGTTGACTTATCGACTGTTCAAAGACCTGAAGATGGTCTTTGAACTCTGGGGGCAAATCCATCCGGGTTAGGTCGGGGAGGCTTTCCAGGGCTTTCAGTCGCTGTGCGAATACGTTTGCTTGACTTTCGGGCGGATCTTCCAGGGCCTGTTCAACTTCCCGTATTAGTACATCTTGTTCTTGGGTTTTCGTTATACCGAATGACTCCATTTTGTATGCCATTAGGTATTTACCTATGATTGGATAGGTGTTGGAGATCTTAGTCCTCCGGACTGTTTTCCTGTTGTTGAATGCTTCTGATATGAATCCGAGGAAAGGGGATTCCGTCTTGTTTAATTCTTCTAGAATGGCTAAACGGTCATGGTTGTATGTATTGCCAATGAGTGAGTCTCTTGCTATTAATAAGTCGAGGATGTGATTTGGACCTAGGTCCGGCCTAATAGACACTTCATCAAGTACTTCTCCCACTAGTCTTGCGAATTCACGGGCCCAGTGCCTATCCATTGCTGTCGTGGCCATATACATGTCAAACCAGATCGCACTGCTGTTATTGCCTGGTTCGCCCCCTTCCGTTACGTTCGAGGCCGCTGTAATTATTTGTCCCATACACCACATATATTGGGGGAGGATCTGATCCTCGAGCGGTATGACTACCTGGTAAACTTCTGCTGCTTTCTTGAAGGCTTGAAGTGTTGCACCAAGTGGGGCCGCGGTTGTTGCTATGGTGATGGCTAATGCCATGACGATGTTTCTTTTGAATTTTCTGGTATTAATTTTACTCATTTCTTGGTTCCTTTGTTCTAAGATTGTTAGTGTTATGGAAATTATAAGTTATTCTTCATGATTACTCAAGTGTTTTTTTTTAACTAATTTTGTTGAGGATGGATGCGACAGTTTGGTCTTTCTCCTTACTTCCTCTCGATGATCCAAATTCGAAGTTGTAGGCATCTTTTAAGCAGGAGCCGAAGATACCGGCGACAGTCGATATTATACCTATCGCTTCGCCCGGCATGCTTTGATGGTATATCACGATGACGGCGAGACACATCACTAAACCCACGGCCGCGGCTATTACCATCACATCGGCTCTTCTGTTACGCTTCCCCGTATTGACGATGGATATGTCTCTAGTTCGAGCGTTTTCTTTATCTCTGATGATGGCAAGTTCAATCTCGCGTTCGGAATTAATCAACGCCCTTTGAAAGAGGAAAAACATTCGCCTATCTTGTTTTAGTTTCTCGACGGCCTCGGTCTCGCTGTGGGAATTTGTGACATTTTTGGCAATATCTAAAATTTTTTGTATTACAAAGTCGATGCTTGATCCAGTTAAACACTTGGTTATACGTGGGGAAATTTGTACCAACGAAAGTATTGATTGTAAAATTGGTGTAGCAATCATAGATTATCTCCTTATTTATAGATTATACACTCACGCAATTCAATAAACACATAAGTGTTTATTAAATTCAATGTCGCAAAAAAATTGGCCGAAGACGGCTTCTGAGCCAATTTTTACGTGAGATCTAATTCATCTGAATCAGTATTGGTGGCAGATGCCCTTGAGTAATCGTCCGTTAACGTATTATTAGCCTGGGTGTGCGAGAATCCCCGTCTA
>JAIRNI010000028.1 GCA_031258145.1 Holosporales bacterium | reverse complement strand
TTCAAAATTGTTGCCGATAAATACAGAAATAGACGAAAACGTTTCGGATTAAGATTCAATCTCATCGCTGCCATTTGCAACAGGGAAAATGCTTTATAACCGTTTCGAAAGAGGTCTATTCACAAATAGCAGGAATGATGGCTTCGTGGAGCGGAACTAGAGCTATCTCATTATCAGGAAATGAATCATAGTGTCTGCCAAATTGCGTGAATATACCCCACGGCTCGCGCACGTGGGGTATGTGTTTTCTACTGGCAGACCACGTTCACGACTCTGTCCTTAACGGCGACGATTTTCTTGATGGTGGATTCGTCAATATAGCTTCCCAGTATCTCCCGGGCCCGCTGGATTAGCGCGGTCTCGTCGGTTCCTTTCTCGGTCTCGAATGTGCCCCTCAGTTTACCGTTCACCTGGACGGCGATCGTGATTTCATTCACAGTCGCTAGGGCCTCGGAGATTTCAGGCCACGCACTTTCCTGGAGTATTGATGGCGTTTCTCCCGTAGCTTTCCACATCTCATGACAAATATGTGGCGTAATGGGGGATATCGCCTTAATAAAGTTTTTAAATGCAAATCTAAGGGATTCGATTGATTCAGATGTAAGACCATCCTCTATCGCGTTGAAGAACTCCCTAATAAAGGCAACGGATTTGTTGAGGGAAACCGTCTCGTATGAATTCGCTATCTTTTTGAGGGCAACGTGTGTGGTTTTAATCAGAGACTTTTCGTTACCGGATGCCTTACTATCTTCTCCAAATATTTCGTTGAACGTTTTCCAGACTCTGTTCAAGAACCTCCATGATCCCTCCAAGGCATCCGTATTCCAATCGAAATCTTTCTCCGGAGGGGAATCTGAGACGATGAATAACCGTGCAGCGTCGACCCCATATGACTCTATAATCGATTGCGGATTGATCGTGTTCTTCTTCGACTTACTCATTTTCTCCATCGAAAATTCGAAGACTTCTTTGCCGGATTTGTCGAACATCTTTCCGTCGGGAGAGGTTTCTATTTCGTCGGGCTGTATCCATTCCCCTTCAGAATTCTTGTATGATTTATGGTAGACCATCCCCTGCGCCAATATCTTCACGAAGGGTATCTTGGCTTTCACGTAGCCCATATCCCTCAGGGCCAGCATAAAGAATCTCGCGTACAGTAGGTGGAGAACAGCGTGCTCAATGCCACCGATACATATATCAACCGGCATCGCGGCACTTTCTATTTCCTTTTCGATTGGATCATCGAAGTCGGGACAAAGGTACCTCAAATAATACCAAGAAGATTCGAAGAAGGTGTCTAGGGTATCGGTATCACGGAGTGCATCCCCACCGCAGCGTAGGCACTTAACGTGTTTCCATGTTGGATGTTTTTCGAGGGGATTCCCACTGCCATCGATCTCGATATCATCTGGTAAGAAGATTGTCAGCTCAGAGGGTACCATTCCGCACTTGGGGCAATGGATGATCGGTATCGGGCAGCCCCAGTATCTCTGCCTCGATATGAGCCAATCACGTAGCTTATAATTCACCTGCCTCGTGCCGATGCCGATCTTCTCGATATGATCTATCATGGCGGCCTTGGCTTCCTGGGTCGTCAAGCCATCAAAAAAGCCGGAATTAACTAAGATTCCATCTCCAGCATACGGTAGCTCAGTCCCCCCTTCTGTTGGCTTAATTATTTGGAGTATGGGAAGGTTATATTTAGTGGCGAATGCGAAATCTCGGTCGTCGTGGGCTGGACATCCGAAGATCGCCCCCGTCCCATAATCGATTAGCACGAAATTGGCGATGTATACCGGTAACGTCTTGCCGGGAACGAGGAAGTGATCGACCTCTAGATGGGTCTTAAATCCCTCTTTCTCTGCCTTGGCCAGCGCCTCTTCGTTGGTCGCAATCTTTTTACATTCAGATAGAAAATTGGTGATCTCGGAATTATTTTTAGCGAGTTTTAGTGAGATCTCATGATCAGGAGAAATGGCCACAAACGACGCCCCAAAAAGGGTATCCGGCCTCGTCGTATAGATCGGAATAACGTCATCGCTGTCAGTTATCTTGAAATTGATGGTGGCGCCCTCTGATCTTCCTATCCAATTCTCCTGCATCTTGAGGACTTTATCCGGCCAATTACCCTCGTAATCTTTGAGACCACTCAGAAGATCTTCGGCATAATCTGTGATGCGGACAAACCACTGCTCCAACAATTTTTTTTCGATGATGGCGCCGGATCTCCATCCACGGCCATCGATTACCTGTTCATTCGCCAGGACTGTGTTATCGACGGGATCCCAGTTGACGTAGGCCTTCTTCCTGTAAATTAGTCCCCTCTTTAGGAGATCTAAAAATAACTTCTGTTCTTGAGCGTAGTAGGCCCGACTACAGGTACTGATCTCACGCGGCCAGTCATACATAAATCCAAACGTTTTGAGCTGCTCCTTCATCGTCTCGATGTTGAATTCCGTCCAAATCCTAGGATGTCCCCCCGATTTAAGAGCCGCATTCTCGGCGGGCATACCGAATGAATCCCATCCCATCGGGTGAATCACGGAGAATCCCGCCATCGCCTTATAACGAGCCAGAACATCACCTATCGTATAGTTCCTGATGTGCCCCATGTGCAACTTCCCGGACGGATACGGCAACATCTCGAGGACATAATATTTCTTCTCTGCGTTATTAATTATTTGAGAATTGCTGATGCAATAACTCGAGAAGACGCCGCTCCACTTCTTCTCGATCACCTTAAAATCGTAAACAGACTTAGACATGTCTCTTCAATCATGGGCCCCAGGAAACCGAAGATATTATACCCCAAAACCCATTGACCGCTCTATGGGAATTATGCGGGCGGGCTAACCGGCGTCCGTGGAGGAGCGAAACGAGCTAGGATGTCTTGGGCAGGCGCTGATTCGAAGCACTTCTGGTGCAAGTGAAGTAACTTGGTCATCAGCTCGATGAGATCTCCCTTGCATTGTCTAGATATAATTAAGTTTGGCTGTCATATAATTTATGCGGCATTCAAAGCAAAAAAATTGGCTCAGAAGACGCGTTCGGCCTATTTTTAATTGATTTAACATTTCAGTTATAACGGTCGGCAACTGGAGGAAGTATATCACATGTGTTAAGAGCCGTCTGCCCTTAACTGAAAATTCTCTGTTTTCTTTCTACATTCCTGGAATGAGGCTGCTATAATGGCGCTGTTTCGTTGTGCACTGGTGATTAGATTTATTTATGTTGATGGATGGCAAAGTGGGGCTCATCATGGGGCTCGCCAATAAGTTTTCGATAGCTTATGGGATCTCGGAATCCTTGAGGAAAGCGGGCGCCAGATTGGTCTTTACCTCTCAAACAGAATATTTCAAAAGTAAGATTTCGGAAATCGCGGCAGATTTTGGGGGGCACGAAGTGATCTTGTGCGATGTCTCGCAGGATGGAGACATCGAGAGAGCTTTTGATTCCGTTGTATCTGCCATCGGCAAAATAGATTTCATAGTTCATTCGATCGCTTTTTCAGATAAGGATGAATTGACGGGTAAGTACTACAACACAACGCGTGCGAACTTTCTGAATGCCATGAATATTTCTTGTTATTCATTCACGGAGACGTGCAGGCACGCCAAGAACATATTGAACGAAGGCGGTAGTATCGTCACATTAACGTATTACGGCTCGGAGAAGGTTGTCCCAAATTACAATGTGATGGCCTTGGCCAAGGCGGCCCTGGAGACGAGTGTTAGATACCTCGCGGAAGACTTGGGGGAATTTGGGATACGGGTGAATGCAATCTCGGCGGGCCCCATCAAGACTCTCGCCGCATCTGGGGTCGGTGAGTTTTCGAGGATTTTATCGTACGATAGGCAACGATCCCCACTCAGGAGGAACGTGACGCAGCAGGATATTGGGGATGCTTGCACATTCCTGGCGAGCGATATGTCGGCCGGTATCACTGGAGAGATCCTCCACGTCGATTGCGGAACTAACATCATCGGCGTGAAGTTCGATGATTCGAAGTCTTAGTACCCCACATAATTCGGTAACCATATAAATGTTTATCAAATTCAATATTGGGGAAAAATTGGCCGAGAGCGGCTTCTGAGCCAATTTTTTGACTTTGATTAATATATCCAATCACACTGGCTCTCAACTGAGCTGAGTGTAACCAGCATCGCCATTAGAGAACTAAAAAACCCTGGCTGATGCCCGCTTGGATGTTGTTGTGGTGCTTAGAACTGCGTTTGCGATGACTTTAAGTTAGCCATCATTAGAAGCTATAATGATCTAGGCTTTTTTACGCAAGGTTATCGATGGCGAAGGTTCAGTCTAGGTTCGTATGCCAAGAATGCGGGGCCGTCATGTCCAAATGGGTTGGCCAATGTGAGATATGCAAGGCCTGGAATTCCGTAGTGGAGGAACTCGATCACCCGAAAGCTGCCAGTCAAAGTGAGCACGTCCCAGATGATTTTTTTGTCACCCTCAGTGATGGGATAAATGCAGCAGAGGCGGCATATACCGAAAGACGCAAGACTCGGATAGAGGAGCTGAATAGAGTTCTCGGCGGCGGGATAGTCGATGGATCGGTTATCCTGCTTGGAGGACCACCAGGAATCGGTAAATCCACTCTCCTCCTACAGGTATTGACCGAAATATCCGGGGCCTCTGCATTTGTTTATATCTCCGCAGAGGAATCGATAAATCAAGTCCTATTGAGGGCGCATAGGTTAGATCTAAACAACGACCAATTAAAGATCGCTTCATCGGCGAATATTCATCAGATAATTGGTTCCCTACAGGATTTACCCAAAAGCTCGATCGTGATAATCGATTCGATACAGACGATACTCTCCGATCTCATACAATCTCCACCGGGCAACATTTCTCAGGTCCGATTCTGCACTCAAGAGCTCGTTAATTTCGCGAAGAAAAATGATGTGACGGTTATTATAGTGGGACACATAACGAAGGACGGATCCATCGCGGGGCCCAAGACTCTGGAACATATGGTCGATTGCGTTCTGTATTTCGAGGGAGATAGATCATGCGATTACCGTATTCTGAGGTGCGAGAAAAACAGATTTGGACCAACGGATGAGATCGGCGTCTTCTCGATGACGGGGCACGGATTAGAGGAAGTCAGCAATCCATCGGCAGCCTTTTTATCGGGGCATAATGATCAGGTAAGCGGGGTCGCGGTTTTCTCTGGCATCGAGGGAACACGGCCAATATTATCGGAAATCCAGGCCCTCGTATCGCATACCAACATCGCGATTCCGAGACGGTCCTCAGTCGGCTTCGATACAAATCGGCTGATAATGCTCGTCGCCGTCCTATCCAATCGCTGCAAATTGAATCTGTCGAACAAGGATGTGTACCTAAATATAGCGGGGGGCCTCAGGATCAATGAACCGGCCGCCGATTTGGCCGTGATGGCATCGATCGTATCTTCGGCCATGCAGAAACCCCTCCCAAAGGGATCAGTATTTTTTGGAGAAGTAAGTCTATCGGGCGAGGTGCGACCATCACATCTATCCTACGCCAGATGCAAGGAAGCGCAAAAACTGGGATTCAAGGAGATTTACTGCTCACATAAGACCGAGGATTTCGATAAGTCCTCAGATATGCGGATCGCAAAAATTAAGACGATAAGAGAGGTAATGGGAATTCTTCAGCGACAACTATCCTGAGCAATATATTTAAATTCATCAAAAAAAAATATTATAGAATAAACACTTATGTGGTTATCGAATTGCTCGAGTATACTTAGAATCAATGAACCAACAAGACGGACGCCAAAGTTTCCGAGATGAGTGGAGTATTGAGCGCGTGGAGCCCAGTTGGAATTGGCGAGATCGCGTATGTGCCCCTCCTCGGGGGGGGGGAGATATAAAATTACAAGATAACTAAAAATTATACAATGATATTCCCAGTATTCCGATATTGATAAAATTTTAGAGTTCCGTTCGCTTAATAATAATATTCCCTTGGTATTTTTTTTTATTATCTGCTCCACCCTCAGAGGAGGGTTTCTTTATTATTTTTTTGTTGCATTAGAGTTCAAAATATATTACAACTCTATGGTTGGTATTAGTGATTTGAAGAAATGGAGAATCGAATGACGGAAAAAGCAGAGAGTTTGATGATGCAGACGCACGTATCACAGGAAGGACTCCTGGATCTAACAGTAAAGTTGGCATCGGCCTATATGGCCAGTAACCAGGTCGTACTGGATGATATAGGAACAGTTTTGAAAAAATCGTTTATGGCGGTGGTTGAGATTAAAGGTGAAGCCATCAACATCAAAAATAAGCCGTTCCTAACCCCGGCCGTTCCGATCGAGGAGTCCGTACAGGAGGACTACATTGTTTGTCTGGAAGATGGTAAGAAGCTACAGATGCTCAAGAGGCACCTGAACACGGTTTATGGACTAACGATCGAACAATACAGGGAAAGATGGGGCCTGCCTCTAGATTATCCTGTGGTGTCTCCGAGTTATGCTCGTCGCCGCAGTGACATCGCGAAGACAACTGGTCTCGGCAGCACCGGAAGAAAGAAACTAAAGGTTGCCTGACTCGACTGGCCGAACACTCGGTGTGCGCCGTCGATGTATGCCGAGTGTTCGTGAATGCGTTCAAGGGGTTCTTCCTTGAGCTCCAGCATCTATAATCCCTTCCAGATAGGTGAGTAATAATACGGATCCAGAATGAATCGTTACACTGAACGTTTCTGAGACCGTTCTATTGAAGCAAGAATTGATCCCGCAGAACTCTAGCTGACTTTTGGTCAGATTCCATCGAAGGCCCTTCGTTGTGATGATTCCCTTTGGAAATCCAAAAACGGATAGCTTGGTGTTGAGTGGAAAAGAAAAATTGTCATTTTGCGTCAATTTTTGCCCAAGCATGCTGGGGGTTAGAAAGATACTCTCATCACAATCATTGAAAATACTTATGTTATTCAGAATGTGATCAGCGTATCCACCGGTCATCCCTAATATGATGCAGGGCAATAGTTCTCTGGGTCTCATATAGGTTATGGCCTTTTGAAAATCGGAGCTATCCTGATCATCGATTCGAACGCAATTCAGACGGGCCAGCAATTCGTAATCAACACTGTCCAAATCGCCGATGACAACATCTGGAGCCACTCCCTGGCTGATCAACTGATTTGCCGCACCATCGGCCGCAATGACAGGTAATTCCAATCTAAGAATAAATTCTGGATCCGGTAGATACCCATCAAGACACAGGATCGCACGATATCTTTTAAGATCGATTAATCCGGAAATCTGAGATAGTTCAAAAGTGAAAGACATTACCAACCCCCAAAAAGTTTGCTGGTTCGTGATACGGTGCCAACATGTCTCCTGTCCTCAATTCTTTTGATGGAGTACTATCTCAACCCAGTTGACAACCATTATGCAGCGGTCTCTATTTAACCCAAAGTAAAAACTAGCTCAGAAGCCGCCTTCGGCCAATTTTTTGTTCGATATTGAATTTAATAAACACTTAAGTGTTTATTGAATTGCATTAGACTGGGATTCTCGCACATCCCGATTAATAATACGTTAATATGCATCATATTGTGATGCGCCTGATATACTCACCCCATATGACAGACACATAATCGTTGCGTTTAACTATAAAACACAACTCACTTCTAGCAAAGCATTGTCGAGAGGTCAATGGATAGACACTGATGGATTTTTAAAACGTTTGGCTATACGAGTTATAGCTATCCCTGATGAATTAAGAATAAATCTCGGGCAATAGTTACCCACTCCAGACCAAGGTGGAGTCCTGAGGCTCCATCTTGAGGCCACCATTTCGCCAGACCAGTACGTGTTTACCGAATTGCGCAAGTATAAATTCAGCCGATGGTAATTTGCCCTGGGAAGGTTATAACGATGATACCGCCCCAAGCGCAGCAGCACTGGTTGCCCTGCTCCAGCACGGGCCCTGCTGGTGTTATAACTGTGGGCTTCGTGGGGATCCAGGGAGCGGTGATTACCGGCACGCACGGCATCGGAGTGAGGGTGAAAACTCCAAGAGCTGCGGCTGTTGCGGCTGCCGTCGCTGCCGCCACCGTTGGATTCGTGATCGTCATACACATCCCGAATGGCATCACGTTTACCATCGGGATTATATCTGTGATTGTTCCAACCGGGAGACCACACACCAAAATGGGAATTTTAGGTATAATTTGGAGACAGGCTGGAGACGTACCGAAGCTGCACTTGCACATTGCGCCAGTCACCGCGATCGCCATCTCGCTACGTCACACATTTCTCATCCACCACCACAAAATTAATATATTGCCCTTTTTGTCGTGGGACAACTCTCCGTGATCATTTTCTACCGCTAAAAGTTGGTAATGCGTCTGCCTCCAGGTCCTTTTTGTAACTGAGTACAGTTTAATAATTTTTTCATAATTTTCTTATAGCATCCATTAATGGAAGAAATTGCAAAAACGTAACCTTAAGTGGTTTAGGGGGAGGGAGCGGATGAGAATACTGTCCGGGATCATATTAAGTTTGCTATTAGGCGAACAATGCGTTGCTTCTGAGGTGGATGAGGAAAAGGAAAGGTCTGACCAACGCTTTCGACAAGTTGTTGGAGGGTTGGCTGGGGCCGGTGGAATGGTAGCTTTGATGAGTATGGGCATTCCTCATGCCAGTTTGTATCAGCAGCCAGCTGTGTATCTTGGGGCCGTTGCAGGAACTATTCTGGATGTATTCACCGCGAGCGGGGATAAGATCGATAGGAACGTGGCTGCATTCCGGGGCGCAGTACAAGGTGCTGGGCTTGGTACCATGGCCGCAATTACGGGCCGTGTGCTGTGCGAGGACACCGGCGTGCCTATGTGGAAATCACCCAAAAAACTCGCGATACTTGGGTTTGGTCTCTTGACGGGAGCATCCTTGGGAGTCACGATTGTAGATAGCGTCGAAAGGAAGAAACGTGAATATTGTTTTTGAAGTGTTTCACTGGAATGAAGGTTGATCGCGCGTTCTTTTTGATGATTCACTCGGGGAACTAACTTTAAAAATTGAGAGTTTTCAAAAATAGATAAATCGAATTTTTGAGATGGGGGAGGAGTTTTAATGAAACGCTGTTTATTATACTTGGTGATTCTGCTGCCTTGTGTATCAGATATTTATGCCAGTAACAGTTTTGTCGAAGAAGTGGAATATGACCCTAAGTATCTTGCCGTGGGAGCTGCCGTGGGAGCTGGAAGTATGTTATTAGGCGTACACGTTGCCGCTAAACAGTTCAGCGAAAATCCAGAACAGGGGGCAATGGGGCATATCGTTTATGGGGCGTGCATCGGTGGCGCACTGACCGTCGGCGCCGAGTGCTTGAAGAAAGCTCTTACTGGAGAGCCGCCCGATTATTTTTCTCAGTTTATGGCAGGAGTAAGCGCTGGTTTTGTGTGCGGAAATCATTCAAGCCAGATAGGGCATTTCCTCGGGAAAATGAAGAACCAAGGAATTCCCTACTGGAAGCATCCGGCTGGTGTGGCGTCTCTTTGCCTGGCCGCGGTCATTGGTGCCGGTTATGGGGCCGATGCTATGGGCAAGCGGGTTGTCCATCATCCTCCTGCAGAGCTCTGATTTCGGCTACGCTCCGCATCTCTTGTCAACAATACTGATTCAGGAGGGTTCGAAAGAGCCTTAATGGGCTTTGGGTATATGGGCTCAAACAAGTATACCCAGTTCCATGCTTTTTTATGCTATAATCTCCGGGGTAGGGTATTTCGAGTTCTTTTTTTTGAGAGGGGAATATGGATTTTAGAACTGGGCCTATAATGGCCGTCGATGACGGTTTAAGGAAATACATGATATCCGTCTTCAATAAGATGTTTTGCGCTCTGTGTTTGACGGGCAGTGTCTCTTTCTTGTGCGGAACGAATCCGGAGATACTGGCCGTAATGCAGGGAGGATTTTCTATACTTTTGTTCATAGTGACGATGGGGATCGTTGTATATTTATCAGCTAGAATCAATAAGATCGGCGCTGAAAAGGCGCAGACGTTGTTTTGGCTGTATTCCGCGCTGGTGGGGGCATCCATCTCCCCGATAATCGCGAGTTATACTGGAGAGAGCATTGCTAACGCATTCTTCACATCGGCCGCCTTTTTCGGAGGCCTCAGCCTTTATGGATATACCACTACGAAGGATCTCACGGGGGTTGGATCGTTCATGATGGTCGGGCTTATAACCGTCGTCATATCTTCCTTCATCAATATAATATTCCTCAAGAGTTCGGTAATACACCTCGGATTATCCGCGCTTAGTATCATCATTTTCGGTGGACTCACGATGTATGATATACAAAAAATCAAGGGATACTACGATGCGTCGTGTGATGAGCAGACCATAGCCAAGAGAGCCGTCATCGGTGCATTGAGTCTCTACCTGGATTTCCTGAATCTTTTCTTGGCGTTGCTTAGATTTATCGGTAACAGGAAGTAGGTGTCATGATGGATATTAGTGGCAGCAAGACTGAGCAGAATCTTAAGGCGGCGTTCGCCGGAGAATCGCAGGCCCGTAATAAGTATACCTTTTTCGCGTCCGTCGCTAAAAAAGAGGGATACAACCAAGCCAGCAAAGTGTTCGAAGAAACGGCTGAGCATGAAAAGGAGCACGCTGAGATTTGGTACAAATTGCTCAATGGTGGTGCCATACCTGGGACCCTAGATAACCTGAGGGAAGCCGCCAGTGGAGAACATTACGAATCGACTGAGATGTATGTGAGGTTCGCTGAGGAAGCCGCAGAAGAGGGCTTCGGGGAAATAGCGGCTCTCTTTAGGATGGTCGCCGAAATAGAACGTCATCATGAGGAGCTGTATCAAAAACTGCTCAAAGCCATCGAGGACAATACCGTGTTCGACAAGTCGGAGCCAGTGAATTGGCGATGTGTCAAATGCGGGAATATCACGAATAGCAAAATTGCGCCAACGGTATGTCCGGTGTGCCGGCACCAGAAGACGTACATGGAGGTATGATCACTTTGGCAAAGAGATACTTTCTTCCCGAGGTTGTTGGGGGTATAGTGAGTTGGCGTACGCGGATGTGGTGAAATTGGTAGACACGCAAGGTTTAGGTCCTTGTAACGAGAGTTGTGGGGGTTCGAGTCCCTTCATCCGCACCATTTCTCTTTGTGTGTTAGATGAATCCTGTTAGCATTTCATCGGCCATCGATCGTATCCTTGACGACTTCTTCCTCATTCAGAAGGATTTGGATTCCTTGACGGGGGTATACGATCTGTTGATGCGGGAAGTTGAGGTTGTTGTCTTGAGGAAGGTTCTTCAATTATCCGATAGAAACAAGAAGAAGGCGGCTAGGATGCTGGGAATTAGCCGGAATACACTTCACAGGAAAATGATGCTTCATCATCTGGGATAGCAGTTATGAGAACATCTTTCAACTCTGGAAATAAATCAATTAGATCGTCCTTCCTGCTGTTGCGAAACTTCGCTTCCAGGAAGAATAGCCCTATGGTCTTAAGGTGCATTCTGTTGTGCTTCACATCGATCGGCCTATTCTGCTCAGATTTCTTCGGATTTGCTCCAATGACTTGGGTTAGATCATCTTTAAACGATTTGGTGGTGCCCACGAAAGTATTTTGTAATAGTATCATTGCTCTTCCCAAATTAATTTCAGAATATTTGGATATTAAGCGAGAGAATCAAAACCTGCGTAGAAAAATCGAGACTTTAAAGCTAGAGGTAGTGACCTTAAAAAATACTTCCCAAGAATTAATGGAATTAAAAAAATCTATGAAGGTATCATTCCCCATTAAAAACTTATCTGCAATAGGCAAAGTATTGGGTTACGACAGAACTTTTTTCGATTCATTTCTAATGATCAACGTAAATGGTACGAAGTGTACTCAGGGAGATGTGGTAATCTCAAATGATGGGCTCGTGGGAATTATACACGATGTTCACCGGAATACCGCGAGAGTCAGGACCATCACCGATAACCGCATCTTCATTCCCGTTATCACGAAGTCTGGAGAAAGGGTAATAATGACTGGGAATTGTACTGAGAATATGGAATCTGCCGAGCTATATGACCAGAACAATATCAATCAACATGGGATTAAAGTCGGAGATATTTTATATACCTCTGGAGAGGGAGGAGTGTTCCCAATCAACATCATCGTCGCGAAGGTTATTAAGGTAGATGGATTAAAGAAAAAAATAATTGCCGCCCCAGTAATTGATTTCAAAAAAATTGATTACGTGTGGATATTAAATCCAGTGACCAGCCCACGTTCGTGAAATTGTATATAGTTAAATGCAAAGATCATGTGTCTATCATATGGTTTGAGTATATCAGGAGCACCACAATATGATGTCCGTTAACGTATTATTAACCGGGATGTGCGAGAATCCCCGTCTAATGCAATTCAATAAACACCCAAGTGTTTATTAAATTCAATATCGAAGAAAAATTGGCCGAAGGCGGCTTCTGAGCCAATTTTTACGTTAGATCTAATTCATCCGAATCAGTATTGGTGGCAGATGCCCTTGAGTAATCGTCCGTTAACGTATTATTAACCGGGGTGTGAGAGAATCCCCGGGTGGGTGGGGGTTAGGGACGGTGTATACTTAAAATAGCATGAAAAGCTTAATAATACGTTAATTTTCAAGAAATATTTTTCTGTAGTCCCGGGCTTTATATTTCACCAAACCATATGACAGCCTCATAATCGTTGCATTTAACTATACGAGATATAGTTGGGTTACAAAGCATTTAGCTATATCTACTGACCTCTCTTCATTTTTTGCCAAAAGTACACTGTGTTTTGTTAAGGGAGACGTTAAAGAAACGAGTGAGAAGCGTGGCACATACTTTTGATCAATTAACAGATGCCATCAAAACTTGTTTGACAGGCTCTAGCAATGAGGTAGGAGATATGGCTGGTTTACAAAAGCATTTAGCTATACTCAAACAGTTGGCAGCAGAGCCGTATTGGATTCGGTGCGGGGCAGCCCCCCAGGTGACAGCAACTGGATTCCAGGCCGTGCTTCGTCATCTCCTGGGGCCTGAACTGGAGGATCGATAATGGGTGTAATTCTTAAAATTCTTTGGATATGCTAATGGAAGCTCTCACTCCGCTCTTGCTCAAGAAAGAGCGGCTAATCTCCGCGCCAATGTGCACCTTATTTCTGAATTCTTTACTCAAGGCGAATGAGACCTCAATCGATCCCTTCTTCATTTTTCTATGTTTGACGGCATCTCCCTGGAATTTTGATTTTAAACTCTTGCAAATTTCGTAATTCCAACGGCCGCCCATAGAAAATGAGAATCTATTCCGGCTCGTATTGATGAGATATAACCCGGGGCAAATTGCGAACTTCCCAGAATCCTTGTTTTCTTCCTTGTTTTTATCGCTGGTGCTGCTACTATTCATGAAGTAAGAGGCATGTACCATCAACTCCGGTTTAAGGCTAAACCGCCGGCCAAGATCGAAAGAACGCGATAATTTAGCACTGAATCCAAAGATATTGCTCGTGGTATGCGTTTGCTTGGTCCCCTCTTCCCTTAAAGTATTTTTGGTGAACCCATATGATGCCACGGCCTCGAATACATTCCTGCCAAAGAACCAGGTTTCCTTAAATCCAACCATGTATTCGCTCAACATTCCGCGTTTAGAAAATTGATGTTCATCATAAGCTGTACGGCCGGTTGCGTAATGCATGAACAGTGTTGGAACCGTATATGCGTTTTGCCCGAATTTCCTGGCATGGAAATCACAGCCCACAACCGTGCAGTATTTCAGACTTAAAATACGTGCATCCGCCGCGTTATCTTTGGCGGAATTGAAATCCATCCCAGAATAAAAGGATTTATTCCAGAATCTGTACTTCCCATAGAAATACTCTGGCGAAGTTTCTGCAAACACTGCGTGATGCACATCGAATGATGAGTTCAAACTCACCTGTTGTAGTGTGCTCAGCGGCTCGATACTCTCATATAAAATCGTTAGCTGTTCAGCAGTGGCATCTTGGAAGGGCGCATCAGGAAGACGCAGGGTAACACAGCCGGGCCCGCCTTCTGCATACAATTTGTATTTCCCGAGAGATCCTTCGACTTCCTTCGTGGTACCGATTTTAATGTTGGGATATCTCCCGCCATTCGAAATCGTCAAAATGTTGAAGATGTACCTTTCTCTTTCGGGAGGACTCAACAGAACATAACCAGCGACGACGAGTGAGGATCCTTCAGTAAAATGCAGGTCCTCGACAGTTATATGATCACATTTGCCGGTGGCTGGATCAAAGTCAAGCTCCCAAAGCATATCGTGATCATCGCGGATTTGTAACTGACCAAAGGTAACTTCGGCGATTCTGGCATCGATGGTATTTAGAGTCGAACCCCATCGGGCGTTCACGATATGCAAATGCTTGGTCTCGGGCGCCATAACGAGTTTTCCGCCATCCATGTCTAGATCGCGGAAAGTGGCATTCTCGCCCACAATTATTATCCCCTTGAGATTGGTCCCTGAAATTATTGCATTGTCAAATTCCACCTTGACGGTGGCATTCTTCTCGATTGTTACATCCTTCACCTCGTTGGAGGTCTCGTCACCAGGTGTATCCGGAGTATTGCGGAAGACCGCCGTTCCAGATCCAATGGTAACTGGATTCATCCCGGATGTAGTGTGAATTACTGCCGTCCCATCAATTTCAACTGTTCCACCAAACATACGTCCCTTGTGCTCTCCATCTTTCCTTATCACGAACTCCGCGCCGTCAGAAACAATTAATTGTCCCTGATATTCCGAGCAGTCATTCTTGATATTAATCTTGCCTTTATCAAACCAAATTTTAGCTTTTTTATCTTGACTCTTTATTTTCCCGTATACAGAAAACGCCTCACCCTCGCTATCCAGATCAAAAATGAGTTCACCGCCATTGACAAGATTTATAGTTGGTCGATTGTTTTTATCTTTAGCGCCTCCGTGCCAATATAATTCAGCGCCGTCCTCAATGATGATATCTCCGCCGGGAATTGACCCAGTCGACGGAACATCTGCAGTTCCGCTGGATATCATCCACACGCCATTAAACCAGGAGTTATCGTGATCGAGGTAGAGTGTGTTGCCGTCTCCAACATTTTGGCGGATTACACGCCTCGTATCTACGGCAGGGACTTCCCCGTAGCCAGTAGCCTCGTTATAACTTGTGTATCCATCTTCGCTATACAAAGCGGCACGTAAATGGCCAGGCCTAGTTAGTTCAATCGGGATCTCCGATACGCGGATGGCGGTCGTTGAATCTAGATCGTATGGGTCTATCGCGTCGATAGTATGAATTTCTAGACGTGGATCGGGATTATCTGGGAGCAGGTCATCGGGCCCGGAATATAGTGTCCGAGTACTCGGTCCTTCCATAACGGAAATCTTCCCACGTACGATTCCTGTTTCTGATGGGTTGTAAGAGTAAAACTGCGAGACTCTTTCATCCATGAGATCTACGATGGCGGATACACTCCTATCAGGAGACCCGACAAGAGGAACAGAGGATTCTGTCAAGAATTGGTCGTAGGTGTACCCTGCTCTTCTCGAGTGGAGAACTACCTTCGCGGCAGGCTTAGTGAGTATGATATTCCCTTGGAACACCCCATCAACAGCGATGCTTCCAGAATTCAGTAAGTTGGATCCGGGAGCCATTGCCGTTGTGCCACGTCTCACCACCAATGTTCCCTTATTTTCGGAAGTCCCATTCTTGGTGCCGATGATCGCATCTCCCCATGTTGTTAGTTCAGCTCCTTTTGAATTTTCCCAAGTAACTGGAGTCTTCATGCTAGTTCCAGTCAGCCTGGAATCAACGGCTGTTAAATCAGCCTTGCCTGATTCTGGTAATACCGCTATACGTCCCGTGTTTTTCCACTGCTGTTTCGACGGTTTATCCTGCTTCACGGTAAGCTCACCGCCAGGCAGTATTACAACCCCATCCTCTGGGGAGGTATTAACGGTATCCAAGTCAATACCTTTGTTGATGAAGTATATCGTGGCAACATTGGTCGTGGAATTGACCGCTGCCTTCAAGCTCTGCCCATTGGCGAACTCCACAAGTTTGAGCTTTTTCCCGCCTTCCTCAACCGAAGATATGGACCTGATATAAATTTCCCGATCTTCGAAAGTTAACTGCGATTGATTACCAACCTGATTGACGGGTTTATTATTGAGGGTTACGGAATCGCTATCGTCTATCTTAAGGACATATACGCCCTTCTTCTTGCTGAATTCTTTATCTTTGCCGTCTTTTTTTACGTATTCCTTTACCACGTCTGCAAATTTTGTGGATGCACCTGCGGCGAAGACACTGGTAATAGCCAGTGAATTAAACAAAATACAACATAAAAAATAACGTATAAGTTGCAAGTGCAACGGCATTCATTACTCCCCAAGCAATCGTCATCAGTGATGACCTTGCCAGGGTACGAAACGAAATGTTAAATTTTTGTAAACAGATGGCTAAAATTTATATCTGAAGCTAAAAAAAGCACGAATGTTGACCGATGAAAAATTTTTTTTGTCTCATTTTAAGATCACTTTAATACTTCATTTTGCTATCCTGAAGGATGGAGATATCAAGCGTGCGAATGCTCTGTGAATGGGCCGTTCGGGGAGCCTGAAATGAATTGGCACACATAAGGATTATCCGTCGTGAAAAGCTCTGGCTTAGTGCCCTCCCATATGATTTGTCCTCCGTGTAATAGGCCAACTCTATCGCTTATATGCTTGAGACTCGCCATATCGTGAGTAATCGAAACCGCAGAGATCCCGAATTCTTTGGTGCACTTAACGATGAGATCATTGATGATACCACTAGTGATTGGATCTAGGCCAGTCGTTGGTTCATCGAAGAATATGATGTTGGGATCGGTGGCGATGGCCCGCGCAAGGGCTACCCTCTTCTTCATGCCGCCAGATAACTCGGCCGGGAACGCCGATGCAACAGTTTCATCGAGATTGACGGCCTCGAGCTTTCCAATGGCTATCATCCGCGCCTCCTTAGTTGATTTTCCGTAACCGTGCACAAGCCCGAAAGAAATATTATCGATGACAGAGAGACTATCGAACAAGGCGGCCCCCTGGAATAGTACTCCACACTTGAGGAGGGCACTGAATCGCTCTCGCTGAGATAATCGTGAGAGGTCTTGACCATTGATCCTGATGGCCCCGGAATCTACATCACAAAGATTCAGGATGCACTTAATGAGGATGGATTTACCGGTGCCAGATTCTCCGATCAGTACATACGATTCACCGGGCTTAATTCTAATGGATACATCTCTCAGGACTACCCTGCGTCCAAACGATTTCTTCAGATGTTCAACCTCGATTATAAAACTCATCGCGTGGCCTCATTCTCAAAATAAAAGGAAAGTCAAAATGCAGTCCAGCAGCAGAATCAAGATGGATGAGGAAACCACCGAATTCGTGGTGGCACGCCCGACGCCCTCAGCACCTCCCCTCGAGGCATAACCATGGTAACATCCCATGAGACACACAGTGAACCCGAATGCTGCTCCCTTGATCAATCCCGACAGCACATCCCACATCTCCATTCCAGAAAAAGTATTGTGAATATAATTAGATGAATTGAAGCCTAGATAATAGACTCCCGTCAAATATCCGCCCAGAATCCCGATGACATCATCGATGAAGACGAGAAAAGGCAACAGAATAAGTCCAGTCAAGAGACGCGGGAAGACCAGGTATTTGAGTGAGTTCACGGAAAGGGTCGTCATGGCATCGATCTGCTCCGTCACCTTCATCGTGCCGATTTCAGCCGTCATGGAGGCCCCCAATCTTCCGGCTACCATCAGGGCCGTGAGGACTGGCCCTAGCTCTCTCGTCATCGAAATCATAACGACCGACGGTATCGCAGTTTCGGCCGTGAATTTCGAGAAGCCAACGGAGCATTGCAGAGCCATAGCAATTCCAGTGAATAGTGCCGTCATCCCAACGACCGGTAGCGAGAAATACCCTATCTGCAGCGCCTGCCGCGCGAATTGCTTCCAGTAATACGGAGGACTACCTCCCGTCACAAGACTTTTACATAAAAAAAGCGAGATACTGCCAATGGAGGCCAAAAACGAAATAAAACAATGTCCGATTCTCTCTAGGAATCTCGCTATAACCACCATGAAAACATCGGGAAATTAATGGGTACCTCATACACAAATAGTTTACATGAAATTCTCATAATTATCCAGCTGAGCGAGATGGATT
This sequence comes from Holosporales bacterium, assembly GCA_031258145.1. Taxonomy (GTDB): domain Bacteria; phylum Pseudomonadota; class Alphaproteobacteria; order RUG11792; family RUG11792; genus JAIRNI01. The sequence continues at coordinate 19,236 of JAIRNI010000028.1, read as the reverse complement.
GCTCCAGTAACTGAGTTAGGACTAGACTTCATCAAAACAACAGGTTACAATCCGGTCCAAGAGAATGAATCTAGGTTATAAGCAAGTAAAAAAACAGGAATATATTAGGAGTCACTGTAGTAATAATATGATTCATGGATTTGGGAGTGAGCCGAAGCATTCGCAAATTTGATGTATTGGATGGCCGAGAAAGGAATCGTCATAAACCCAAACGGCAGATCCTGTGGAGATACGGCATGCCATATAGTGGGACTGTCCGTACCTTTTTAAGAATCATTTGCGTTAATTGCATCTGTTAAGCTCTTATATATTTTGTTTAAACGGACAATGAATGGTAAATTTATCTCCTTTCTTTCACTTGTTTCCGTTATCGTTCCAACGTTTTTTTTATACTTCGCGATCTGCGATATTTCAAATGGTTGCGTCATATCTGGGATCGATTCTTCGACCAGGGTTACAGGGCACCCAATGCTCAATAACCAAGCCTGAGTCTCGGCAACCGTCTTACTTTGCTCTTCTTTATCCTTTTGCGGAGAGGCAGGCTCGAGCTTTACTGTCTTTGATTGCTTCGTGAATTTAGAATACGAAATGTTTGCTTTACTCAAATATTTCATTACATAAATATCTTGGAGATTTGTCGGGAGAAGTATTATACAAATTTTTACGGCTCCTAGTTCTTTGTTTTTCTCCATAGATTCAATCTCTCCTAATATTTCTGCGCAGTGTGGACATGTTGGAGAGAGATATACGGTGATAGTATTTGCAGCATTTGGATTCCCAAAAACTTCATCCGGTTCATCTGATACAGGCGTTCCCTCTGTATCCAGTAGAGGTTGCGCAGAATCTGCACTTCGGGATGGCGCCGATATGGCAGAAATTATCAACAAAGATGTCGCAAATATAGGAATAGAATGACTTAACACAACAAATATACGAAGGCAGAATTTCTTCATATGATCTCACCTTTTCTCATCTTCACTTATTAAGAATAAATAAAAAGTGTTAGCCAGAAGTTAATATAGCAAATAAATCATCTTAAGTAAAGAAAAGCATTAGAGTAGAAGCGGCCCATGAAAAACTTTCAAGATTATTATGGCGAATAGCTATAATGCCAAATAGAAAGCACTGTGAACATCAAAAATATTTCTTGAAAATTAACGAATTATTAAACTTTTTATGCTATTTTAAGTATACACCATCCCTAACCCCCACCCACCCGGGGATTCTCGCACACCCCGGTTAATAATACGTTAATAAACCTCCTTCGAATCTAGATAAAGGAAACTAAAAAGTGTAATACAATAAGGGAAGGGCAAGGTTTAACTACCAAGGTAACAAGGAGGAAGAAACAATAAATTATGTATAGAAGATCAATTGCTACAGAAGGAAGAGATGTGGACTAAGATTCAATCTTATTGCAGGAATCTATAACTTTGAGATCAATTTATGAGTTTCGAAAGAGGTCTGATGCCTCAGAGCCGTTGGTTCTTGAGGATTTCCGCAGTTGAGTGCGGACTTTAACGATTGTCGAAAAACACTATTTTTGACCATTTTATCCCTGAAATGACTCCATAGCTCCACTGGGGGCGGATTTTGGCAGGGCCTACGCATGAGATTTTGTGACTATCTTTCCCGCAGGGATTGCGGATTTTGTTGAACTGTCGAGGTATTGTGATTTATCAGGTGTGACAATGCCGCAGAAATGTATTGAATGTATGAAGAGAGTTTCTCATGCGTAGGATCTGAGGCAGCCCGGAAGATGAATGGACAAAGGGGTAGACCCCTGTTACAATCGTGGAAGAATAGCGGAGAGATGGCCGAGTGGTTTAAGGCGCCCGCCTGGAAAGCGAGTGTACGCTAATAACGTACCGGGGGTTCGAATCCCCCTCTCTCCGCCAGATACGCTCGTCAAACTTGACTTCGGCGGATTTCTTATGATGTCTCAGAGCCGTTGGTTATTGAGGTTTTACGCAGTTGAGTGCGGACTTTAATGATTGTCGAAAAACGCTATTTTTGACCATTTTACCCCTGAAATGACTCCTTAACTCCACTGGGTGCGGACTTCGGTATATCAAGGTCCGCACTCAACTGCGGAGATCCTCAAGAACCAACGGGCCTCGAGACGCATCGCCAAAATCCAGAGTTGCGTCCAGACGCAGCTTGCTGGCGGAGCGGAGATTACCTTTTTGGTAGTCATACTCCACCCTGGGGTTATGGTTTGGTGGACTTGGGATACTTGGTTAACGAATTATTAAATGTATTGATAATATAATGTAGATATTATGATGGAAAGGATAATACATGAGATATATTTTAACGATTTTACTTGTGATAGTGCAGTTCAGTGGAATCAAAGCGTCAGCAACAACACTCAATGACCTGAAGATAGCGATGGGGTTTGACCCGACAGCTCCGTTCTACGTAACAACAGTCACCAGAAACGGCAGCAAACCAATGAGCAGACTAGATATATGCCTCCTCAAAATGGTACTGGCCACCCTTATAAGGGGAACCCGGGCTTCAGAATCAACAATACAAGACCAACTACGCCAAGCAATGTACTCGGCAGCAGAAGCAGTAGCGGGAGCTCAGTGTGAAACGGAATCACAAACACAGTCACGGCAATCTCCGGTACACGAAGGGATGGGAGGAGGATTTGCAAAATTCAGGGGCAATCTGCCTGATCCTCACGAGTGGGTGGGTAGACCTCCTTACGAGGACATACCGGATAAAGTGAGGGCGAGATACCCGATGCTACCGCACTGGCTTGCCGACCTGGAAGTCGCTTGCGATCGGCGGCATGAGCCGAAGGCCACCATCAAAAGATACGTAGACGCCTACAATAGCTTTCTTTCCTCTGTCGATTTACGGCAGTGTCCCCATGTTGCTCGTAACCCGGGCCTTATTACATTTAGCGAGAGCTTTTTCCAAGGAAGTGCGAGTCTTGGTGAGGGTAATACGTTTGTGATAAGCTCGGCTCGAGCAACTGAACTTGGCAGTGAATTTTCTGACGTTGTTCCGCATATGTTGATAGCCATCAACACGACTAATATAGCGCCTTACCAAATGCAGGACGATGCAAAAGAGATGCGAAGACAATTCATAACGTTCATTCGTAACGGTAGATCCGACGTGCACAGTGCAAGTTATAGGCAGATTCTAGCATCACTCCAGTCGGAGCAGAATCCAGACTACACAATGAGAAACATGACAGACGTGTGGTATCAAGGTAATGTAGCCGCCAGATACTTAAAAAGCACCTATATGCAAGAGAGCGACCAACTGCTGGAGAATAAACATGCCTTATACCAGTTTGGCGACTTCAGCACGACAGTATTAGATGAGTTTAGGAGTAAGTTTGCGGACGCGGTACAGCTTTTCATATGTAAGGATCTGTCATACCATATAGGACAAATTGTGCTACCGACTCCATCGGCTGCAGAGGCAAGACAGATCACGCAAAGCGGAGCGGCAATCCGTCTAGTTCAGTCTAACTCAATAATAGACAACTCCATAGTCCAGGGCATAACAGAGGTGCAGTGGAAACCCGGTAACATGGGAGACGTGGACAGCATAGTAGCTACCGCAACGGAAGCGATGAAAGAGTACCACGAAAAGGGTGGGTACTCTCCCCCCTACATGGTGCACAACGATACAGGACAGGCATATTCTAGGTATTTCCAGTGGGATAGTAACTCCCACCCAGGACTATTCTCAACCATGTACGCTCTAGATAAATCCAATATGTACAAACCTAGCCAAGCTACGTGTACCATAGTGTACACTCTCGGTACAGATCATTACAGAATCGACGTCCATGAGATACCCCCCCCGGAGGATGGCCTCCCGTAGTACCTGATGACCAAGGTGAACAGAACCCGAGCGGACTCACTCCCCAGGTACTCGACCATTACTTGACAGCTCCTTCCTCTTGTCCTCGCTGATGTACGAGCGTTCCCGCTGGGTTACGATCTTGCCCGGTGACCAAGTAACAATTCAAGTGCCGTTAATGACGTATTTCTGGTTCTCGTCGTTGGACCGATAATAATAATGGGGATTCCTCGTTGCTTCATGTCTCTCTACTCACCATTAAGTAAAACCTCCTGCATAAGTCCGTCTGCTCTAGGAAAGAAATTCCCCGTCCCACGTAGAATTCTGAGATCTCCTTCGATGACAGTGGAACTTGGAGTCTGAAACATTTCGAACGAAATCGGCGTGTCACCAACCCTCAGATGAATCACTGTCCACTCTTCGTCTATTGCGCGAAAATTAAAACTCAGTCCAAACGATGCACCACTCCCAGAAGGAATAACATCCGGAATATGCGAGATATAGAACGCTCGCGGCTCTACTCGCGTGATCGCTACCTCATTGTCTGTGGTATTCAGTAAGCAGTATCTGCCATCGCCTCCGCCACACGTCGCTTCGAAGCCATATAACCGAAAAATCAGAAGAAAAAAAATGGAACGGATTTCACAGTAGTACTAACTCATTTAGACCCATCGCCGTAGCGTAACATTTTTCTTCACGTATATCAATGCTTTTCTTGTTTGTATATGCGTTCATAACATATGAGAAACCAACTAGCCTCTAGAATGAGGTTAGTATACTCCATAGGGGGCATGTTCTACAAGGCTGCATGTGGTCTATAAGTGTTATATTTTTCAACAGCCTTAAGTAATTCTCTCCTTATTCTAAGTATACTGTCTTCTAATAATTCATTGTTATAGAATTCTTCTCTAAATGTTCTATTGCTTCTTTCTACCTCTCCATTGTATGTAGGTTTAGCAGGAGGTAATACATACAGAGGTATTCCTAAAGCGCGTCGTCACGAGGTATGTGGTATACTCACCCCAAGATTAACGTAAATTACAGAGAACCAAAATGAATGCAGGTAACCATCACAGACACGATATATCAGATGCCCTATGGGAACTCCTAGCACCACACCTTCCAGGACGTAGAGGTAGTTGGGGAGATATAGCACAAGACAACAGAACCTTCATCAATGCAGTGTTATGGATAATCAGAACAGATGCTCCCTGGAGAGATCTCCCACCTGATTATGGAGACTGGAAGAATACACATAGGAGGTTCTGTAGGTGGAGAGATAGAGGTATATGGGAGAAGCTATTGGAAGTAGTAAGTGGGGAGCATGATTATACATGGTTGATGATAGATGCAACACATGTTAGGTGTCACCAACATGCAGCAGGAGAAAGAGGAGGTAATCAGGGTATAGGACTTACTAAGGGGGGAAAACTCCAAGATACACCTGGCCGTGGATGCGGATGGTATGCCGGTCAGAGCTATTGTTACAGATGGTACCACAGCTGATTGTACGAAGGCTGCAGAGTTAATAGATGGTATCAAGGCTAAGTACCTACTTGCTGATAAGGGATACGATAGTGGTGAGATAGTAAGGCTAGCAAGGAAGAAGGGGATGGTAGTAGTGATACCATCAAGGAGTAACAGAAAGACACCAAGGCTCCTTCATAAGGGATTGTATAGGAAGAGACATAAGGTAGAGAATGCATTCCTGAAGATGAAGCAGTGGAGAGGGATAGCAACGAGGTACTGTAAGAATGTTAGCTCCTTTGTAGCTGCTGTTCAGATATGTTGTTTGATGATGTGGCAATCGGCGGCTATCTCGTGACGACGCCCTCTAGTAACAGAGACTTACCGAGACTCTCGAGAAGCACTGGTCATCAGATTAAGTTTGTTCTTCAAGTCGTAAGGGTATATATTGTGTTTTTCATAATATTCGAGCATTGTTTTTATTGTATCCGCTATATAATTGCAATTGAACTCGGTTATTGCAATAACAAAATTCTCAATATTATTTTTATATTTTCTCGCCCAAATTTCGTCGTTATGCACAATCGTTGCAATTACCGGTTTAGAGATCGACATGATATGATCGACGGCCGGTATAAATTTATCAGACTTTTGCTGCATCCTGCCTATCTCATCAAAAATAAAAACACCATGGTCAGATTCGCTACTCATATTAAACATATAGGGAATTAGCTCATTTTCAATTGCTTTTATGTTAATTGAATATTTTGAAAGAAAAACATTTGACAGAGCTTCCTTGGTACTTGCGAGTTGTGTTGAACCCCCTTCAGGTAAATATTTTATTCTAAATCCGATTCTATCTCCATTTTCTCTTTCTTCCTCAACGATACACCCTCTTGGGTTTTTTGACTCCAAAAGGGTATAAATTTTCTTGAGTATGGTGCTTTTTCCTACTCCAGGACGGCCCTGTAAAATTATTTTCATTCGCTTCCTGGTGCTTTCATAAAATCTGGATCTGTAGCCTCTGGCAATTGCTGAATTGCTGTCGCCAGTTTTCGATAAAAGTCGAAACATTCTCCATGATCGACATCAAATCTAACATATGGAAATATTCGTGAAAATTGAAAATAATAACATCTTCCTCCATACATGCCTTCTGCAAATCTGGAATTACGAATTGAGAGATATTGGCAACATTAACGGCGTATGGTGTATTCCTGAATGGCACATAATCCCTGCGACGCTCACTACGAACGTGAGTTTTCAAAACAGTTAGTTATAGGCTCCCAAAGTCGCACCTGCAACGTTTTTTACCCGAACAGTACAACGACTAACTTGACACCCATGATGTGCTTTGATACCATAATACCCGAACCTTTCCCATTTGGTGTGTGTATCTGTGGGATGTCCGTCTTCGTGGCGGTGTTTTTTTAGAGTCCGTGGGGTTTTATGAGTCTGTATGAAATAGTCATCATTGTCAAGCCGGATGCTTCGGCCTCTCATATCGAGGCGCTGACTCAGACGTTGGTGTCGTGTATTGCTGATAATGGCGGAGATGTTGCGAAGACCGAATTTTGCGGGTTGAGACATTTGGCTTATCCGATTAAGAACAATCGGAAGGGTCATTACGTCTTGCTGAATGTATCGATGGCTGGCGATGGGGTCAAGGAGATCGAACGATTCGTTAGATTGAATGAAGACATCCTGAGATTCCTCATCGTAAAAGTTGAGACTTTGGATAATAATCCGTCGGCCTTGATGAAGAGAAACATAAGAGAGGCCCCGCAAGATACGAGGAGATTTTAAGAGATGACAGAAGAATTGAAGAATGAGCAGGAAGAGCAGAAACCCCAAAGGGGGCATACTGTCATCGATTACAAGGATGTGAGATATCTATCGCGATTCCTTACGGAGCGTGGAAAGATCATCCCAAGCCGTGTTAATTCTCAGTCGGTGAAGAGGCAGCGTGAGATTGCACAGGCAATTAAAAGGGCTAGGATTCTGGCGCTCTTACCATTCGTCTCGAGATAAGTCCCGTTGCTGGATTGATAGTTGGTATTGGAATAGATATTCTCGATATCCGTAGAATTGAGCGACTCGTCCTTAAGTTCCCGGAGAAGTTCGAGACTCGGATCTGCACCAGGCGCGAGATTGAGTTTTGCCGCGCGCGTACTCAATACATCGAATCACTGTCTAAGATGTTCTCGATGAAGGAGGCTGTGCTGAAGGCCATATCGAATGTATCGGGAATTCGGTGGCATGATATCGAGATCCTGCATGATAGTAGAGGGAAACCAAGCGTGAATCTCTCGGGCGTTGCCCTTAGAAACTTAACGGAAAAGTCCGAGACATTCCAGTTGGAGGTATCCACGAGCGACGAGCCACCATACGTCGTTTCCTTCGTCGTTATATACTCGCGCAATTCCATAAACACCTAGGTGTTTATTAAATTAAGTGTCGATAAAAATTGGCAGAAGACGGCTTCTAAGCCAATTTTTGCTTTGTTTAATATATCAGTCATATGGCTGCCAAATGATTCGGGTATACAGTGCGTAGGATAAACGCTTGGAGTTGATTCTTCAGAGCATGTGAGACCACTGCATAATGGCGGATGGAGTGGGATTCGAACCCACGAAGAAGTCTCCCCCTTGCCGGTTTTCAAGACCGGTGCCTTCAACCACTCGGCCATCCATCCACGTTCTTGATTCTACGCTACTTTCCTCCTTTTGACTAGCGAGAGGAAGATCGTTATCCAGGGCTTTTGATACGCACGTAATTCGGTGACCACTTAAGTGTTTATCGACTTTAATATCGAAAAGAATTGGGCAGAGACGGCTTTGGCAAATTTTTGCTTCAGTTTAATATATCCATTATGTAACTTGAGAACAGTACAGGAAGCTGAGGGAGAAAATCACCTCTCCTCCCTCATTAATTAATCGCTTTTAATACATGCCCATTCCGTCCATTCCTGGATTGGGAGAGCATGGTGCGGGCTTAGGTTCTGGTTTCTCCGTGATCACACATTCTGTCGTGATCAAGAGCCCGGCGATTGAGGCCGCATCCTGCAGTGCCGTGCGGACCACCTTGGTTGGATCGATTATCCCGGCTTTAATCATGTCCGTGTATGCATTATTCGCCGCATCATAGCCGAAGTTGAGATCACCATTCTCCAGTACTTTTGAGACGACCACCGCGCCTTCGACTCCGGCATTATTCGCTATCTGCCGAGTTGACGCTGCCAACGCTTCTCTGACGATATTGATCCCTGTCCGTTGATCGTCGTTCGCTGGCTGCAGTGCCGCTAGCCTCTCTCTGGATCTTAGAAGTGTCACGCCACCCCCAGGAACGACTCCCTCCTCTATCGCGGCCTTCGTCGCGTGCATCGCATCGTCCACTCTATCCTTCTTTTCTTTGACCTCCGTTTCGGTGGCACCACCAACCCTTATCACGGCGACTCCTCCCGAAAGCTTCGCGAGTCTCTCCCTCAACTTTTCCGTATCGTATTCGGAGGTCGATTCTTCTATCTGAGTTTTGATTTGACCACAACGCGCCTTGATGGCATCCTTGCTTCCGGCGCCCTCGATGATGGTCGTGTCATCCTTCGTGATCGTCACTTTCTTAGCTGTTCCCAGCATAGATATATTGACGTTCTCGAGCTTGATACCAACCTCCTCAGATATCACGGTACCTCCCGTGAGGATCGCTATATCCTCGATCATGGCCTTCCGGCGATCCCCAAAGCCCGGGGATTTAACGGCGGACACCCTCAAACCTCCACGCAATTTATTGACGACGAGCGTCGCCAGGGCTTCCCCCTCGATATCCTCTGCGATAATCAATAGAGGTCTTCCAGATTGGACGACTGCCTCTAGCACGGGCAGAAGCGGCTGCAATCCCGACAACTTCTTATCATAAATGAGAATGTATGGGTTATCCAATTCACATGTCATCTTTTCGGAGTTGGTCACGAAATACGGGGAGATGTACCCTCGATCGAACTGCATACCTTCGACGACGTCCAGCTCCGTCTGAAAGGATTTGGCCTCCTCGATCGTGATGACGCCTTCCTTCCCGACCTTAGATACCGCGTTCGCCAGCATCTCTCCGATTTCTTTTTCTCCGTTGGCCGAGATGGTCCCCACCTGCGCTATCTCCTCATTCGTCGAAACCGGCCTGGATTTTTCCTTGAGAAATGCGACGGTGGAACTTACGGCCATGTTAATACCGCGCAGCAGATCCATAGGATTGGCCCCAGAAGCCACGGCCTTGATACCTTCCGTCAATATATCCTGGGCCAAGACGGTGGCTGTCGTTGTTCCATCACCCGCTAAGTCTGAAGTTTTATTGGCCACCTCTTTGACGAGCTGAGCCCCAACATTCTCAAACTTATCGGATAGCTCGATCTCCTTGGCAACGGACACACCGTCTTTTGTTATCCTTGGGGAACCATACGACTTTTCTATTAAAACATTACGACCCTTTGGCCCTAGTGTAACCTTGACGGCATTGGCGAGTGTGTTGACGCCTTTCAATACCTTTTCTCTAGCCTCTGCGCTAAAGCGAATATCTTTTGCTGACATAGTCCCGATCTCCTTATCTAAAAAATAGCCTTATTCAAAAATTCCCATGATATCTGATTCCTTCATAACGAGATAATCTTTCCCGTCTAGCTTTATCTCGGTTCCGGACCACTTTCCGAAGAGGATCTTATCTCCCTGCTTAACTTGAAGCGGAATTAACTCCCCTGTTTTCTCGGATTTGGTGCCCGCACCAACCGCAACAACCACTCCCTCCATCGGCTTTTCCTGAGCCGTATCTGGGATGATGATTCCTCCACTGGTCTTGGCCTCGGATTCCGTGCGCTCAACTAGCACTCTGTCATACAACGGTCTGAATTTCATAACTTTCTCCTTTTCAACTATTAGCAACCTAACTGCCCGAGTGCTAATTTAGCCCAAAACTCAAAACCTGTCAAACAAAATTTTGAGAGTTTTCAGCTAAAGGGAAGCAAAGTGCTATCGCTGAGCCTGCCCCAACCACTATATCCAGCTACGACACACCACAGCTTAAGCATTTTCTAAAACATGTATTCTGTGAGGATATCATTTCCCATGAGTCGGCCCTGCAGTTCTCCGGCCGATAGTACTCCGTATAATCTCCGTTAAGGTATCTCCCTCTAATTGGAGTTTAATATTGATGACAAGGAGTTCATGTTTGAATACATCTGGAATTTTAATGTAATCCTTCATGGTGGTCACCAATTTTGCCCCAGCATTCCTGGCGGCTTTAATCAGTTTCTGGGCCTCAGTTATGGTGTAAGGATGGTGATCAGAGAACGCAATGAAATCCTTGATATCGAAGCCAATCTCCTTTAAAGTCTTATAGAATTTGCCTGGATAGCCAAGGCCGCAGAAGCCGATAACCTGTTGCCCCGCGAATTCCTCTTCGTTTACGACCTTCATCTTAGCATTACAAATCACGGTGTTAGGGTTAATTTGCTGTATCTTCGTCTCTAAAGCAGTACTTTTGTCTCCGATTACTAAGACGACATCAGATTTTCTGAGTCCAGATTCAACGGATACCCGTAGTGGCCCCGCCGGGAATATCTTTTCATTCCCAAATTCCTGGCCAGAATCCACGACCAAAATCTTCAGATCTTGAATTAATGAGTTATTCTGGAAGCCATCGTCCAGCACCAGCACATTGGCACCAGATATAGTGGCCGCCCTCGATGAATTAATTCTGTTTTTCCCGACCCAAGTCGGGGCAACTCTGGCGGATAGAAGGGCCTCATCACCAACCTGCAAATACGAGTGCAACTCGGGATCCACCTTAACGACGTTCTTTAGATACCCCCCATATCCTGACGAGAGAATATGAGGCACCAACCCATCGTTCTTCAGAATGTCACAGACTAATTCGACGGTTGGGGTCTTCCCGGCTCCACCCATCACGATGTTGCCCACACAGAGAACTGGAACCGTCGCCGGTACCGGAATAGTTTTGTTATAATTAATGGCATTAAAAAAGGAATAAGCCTTAGATAAGGGAGAAAACGCCCTCACCAGGAGACTATCTTTCGCGTTCCAGAATCTAGGTGACTTGAACATAACAAATCTCGTGAACCAAACAAACCAACTGCAAAACACATGGAGCGGGTGATGGGAATCGGACCCACGTAGCCAGCTTGGAAGGCTGGGGCTTTACCATTAAGCTACACCCGCTTCGATCATCATTATGGTGGAAGGGGTAAGATTCGAACTTACGTAGACTGACGTCGGCAGATTTACAGTCTGCTGCCTTTAACCACTCGGCCACCCTTCCAGCATACATAGCGGGTATTCTACCAGCATTTCATGCCACATGTCAACAAAATGCTGCTTACTTACCTGTCCTCGCATTTCGGAAACTTCAGGATCTGTTTTGTTGGCTCATTGATTTTAAGGTCGAAAAAATTGACCGAAGACGGGTTTTGAGCCAATTTTTGCTTTGTTTAATACAACCAATCATACTGGCCGCCAAATGGGTTGAGTATATCATTACGAAGTAGATTCAACACAATAGAATGAGAAAACTTGGCCTTTCGTGAACTTTTAGGCAAGCCATTATTCTGATTAATACAACTTTAATACTTTTTAATACAGTATTAAATTGATGTGTAGTTTATTATACTGGGATTAAAATAATGAAAATAAATATGGCTCTGATTTTTATTATCAATATACTTTCTTTATCGGCATTTGCAGATTATTCGGCGTTGCCAGTGCTGGTTCCGCGTCGCCTAGACGCCATATCTGAATTTGTGAGGCTGGCCTTGAATGCTCCAGAAGAGAAAGTAAACATATTTAAATCTGGAGTAGGTGGCGCATCCGGAGCGGGGATTGTCGGTGTGAGCACTGTGAACGTCGATTTAATCGTGAAAGATAACTCACACTTGTTCCCTGAAGAGATAGCTGGAAGTACGAGGTTTTCAATGGAATTGCAAAGGCTTGGAGCATCGATGATAAACAGGCGATACCTGAGATTTCCGGAAATAATCGCCGGCACTGAGATCAGGTTTTATCCAGTTTTGTGCTGTGGATATTTTGATCCTAATGACGAAATGATCGTGATGCAGCCAGAGGATATGCCAAAAGAATTACATGATCCTTTTTCTCCCCCCAAACATCCACAGAATTTTCAGCTCATGGCGTTGGCCCCGGGATTCACCTTATTCCGCCTCCTAAATGAAGTCCTAAACTCCAAGGATAGGTTAAGCAGTAAATTGATGCTTGAAGCATTCAACGTATACTTCCAAGTTGGATGCTATCTTACGAAGACCGGATATTTACATGGCGATTACTATTTGCCGAATGTGCTGTATTGGCATGCTGAAGGTAAACGCCCAATTTTATCCCTGATTGATGCGGCGAATCAAAGATTCAGTACTCCTGATCCAATTGCTATGCTCAGCGGCTGCATATACTGTGGACACCAAGAAACACAAGGCCTTATTCCGATGATAGGAGATGTTATTCGCCGTACATGGGATACCGCATTACTTCCTTTTACACTTAATGGATATTTAAAGACCATAATTCATGATGCCTGCACATACGACGTGAAAGGCAGGTGCAATACCATCGAAAAGCTCTGGCCCGTTCGTTATGCGATAGCCGATACCGATCCTCGCACCCTGAAGGACAACATAGAACACGTGGCCAAATCCAGAGATAAGAAGTATGTCATAAGGGATTTAATCAGAATACTTCTACGATATCATAGTATCCCAGTCGAATACGTCGCTTATATCAAAACAAAACAAACCGATATTCACTGGTACGAGCGAGATATCTTTGAAGTCGCTGCAGAACTAGCGGCTACGAATTCATTGAATTAAAGAAGTCCTCATTATTTTTAGTCTGCTTCAACTTTTCCATCAGAAATTCCATGGCCTCGATGGTTCCCATAGGATTTAGAATCCTCCGCAGGATCCACATTTTCGACAGGATAGACTTATCCTGCACGAGGAGTTCTTCTTTTCTGGTGCCGGATCTATTGATATCGATTGCCGGGAATACACGTTTATCAGAGAGTTTTCTATCGAGAATGATCTCAGAATTTCCAGTACCCTTGAATTCCTCGAAGATGACGTCGTCCATCCTGGAGCCAGTCTCTATTAGGGCCGTCGCGATGATCGTTAATGATCCTCCCTCCTCGATGTTTCTCGCCGCCCCAAAGAATCGTTTGGGCCTCTGCAGAGCATTTGAATCAACACCACCAGTCAGGACCTTTCCGGATGACGGAACGATCGTATTGTATGCCCGTGCTAGACGGGTGATGGAATCCAGGAGGATTACAACATCCCTCTTATGCTCCACCAATCTCTTGGCCTTTTCGATGACCATCTCCGTGACCTGAACATGCCGTGTAGCCGGTTCATCGAACGTTGAACTCACGACCTCTCCCTGGACTGATCTCTGCATATCGGTGACTTCTTCGGGTCTCTCATCGATGAGGAGCACTATCAGATACACGTCCTCATACTTCGAGGTAATGGCCTGCGCTATCGTCTGGAGCATGACCGTCTTCCCGGTCCTAGGAGGTGCCACGATGAGAGCCCTCTGCCCCTTTCCGATCGGAGCAACCAGATCTATCACTCTCTGCATGACCCCATCTGAACTCTTGAGGGGATGCGGGGACTCTAAGCACAACATTTGCTCTGGATATAGGGGCGTCAGGTTATCGAAGTTAGTACGGCGTTTAATGTTCTCTGCATCATCGAAATTAATCTTCGTTATCTTGAGGACAGAGAAGTATCGCTCTCCGTCTTTGGGGGCCTTAATCTGGCATTCTATCGTATCCCCTGTTTTCAGCCCCAGTTTCTTGACGAACACAGGGGCGACATAAACATCATCCGGACCAGGGAGATAGTTAGATTCCGGGGATCTGAGGAATCCAAATCCATCCGGCAGAACCTCGACGACCCCAATACTCGATATCGGAATATCGGCCTCAGATACCTTCTTTAGAATCGAGAATATGAGGTCTTGTTTCCTCATGGTATGCTGATTTTCGACGTTATGCTCCGCGGCGTACTCTAGCAACACCGTCAGCGGCTTATTTTTCAACTCTTGAAGATTCATTCCACCCTTTTTCATAAAAAAAAATTAGCTTCAAAATGACAGTTTCAAAAGCACCTCCAATCCAAGAGGATCCTAACACACAGCGCTCAAGAAATGTATTGATCCAAACCGCAATTCGCGATATAACTAATGTACAGCTTTTGTGTCAGAAATAACATGTTTTTTTGGTGGGATATGAAAAAAAATATACATCCGGACTACCATGAGATCACGGTCGTCATGACGAACGGGGAGAAGATAAGCACGAGATCGGTGTTTGGCAAGGCCGGAGACACGATAAACCTGGATATCGATCCATTGACACACCCAGCCTGGACGGGTACCGGACAGAGATTGGTCGATACCGCTGGACAAATCAGCAAATTCAGCAAACGCTACGGAGATCTTGGCGGATAGTTGTGCGATCAGGGCTTTTTAGTTCTCTAACGAAGAGGACATATTTATTCTAAATCTGTTAAAAGATACCTGAGTCTATTTGTTCCGTTGTTATTGAATTGTGAACATCGCAAATATCCAGCAGACCTTTGCGATTTGTACTGGAGAGTTAAATCCCCCATAGATTCTGAGCCAATTTTTGCTTTGTTTAATATATCAGCCATAATGGCTGTCAACTGAATTGAGTGTGCAGTGTAGGCCCTGAATCCTTGTAGCGGCCGTGAGTAATATTCCGAGTAATTCCATAGAACTACCTACCTCTTTGATTTAATCCCGGTAATGAGACCATATTTAAATGCGTGCGTCAAGTTCTTTTCTCCAAAAACTATACGCTTATTCCCCAGTATCACTTCCCCTTCTTTTTTTTGGAGAACATTTCGAGCATTCTCTGAGTCAGCATAATGCCACCCACGATATTAATCATCGTCAAGAAGACGGCGATCATACCAAAATATGAGGAGAGTGTTTCGCTGCTGGAAGTACAAGCATTTATGATGGCGACATCGAGGCCGACCACGATAATGACACTTGAAATAGCGTTGGTGACAGACATCAGGGGAGCATGCAACGCTGGCGTGACCTTCAGGACTACGTAATATCCCACAAAACACGCCAATATAAAAATAGTAATCGTATCGATATTTATCACAATTTTATCTCCTCAATCTTTCATTTGTTATTTTGCCCCCATGCGTCATGAGAGTACCCACAATAATTTCATCATCTATTTTACTGATATCTGGCTCTTTGACCATATTCTGAGTCAATAGCTCGAAGAAAGCGTACACATTTTTCGCGAATAATCTTGAGGCATCGTGAGGAATGAGATTCAGTATATTATCGAAGGCGCAGATCTTAACGCCATCCTTCTCGATGATCTTTCCATTCTCCGTCAACTCACAATTTCCCCCGCTCTTGGAGGCCAAATCAATGATGACAGAATTGCGCTTCATTGTGCTCACCATATCTGCCTTCAGGATAACGGGAGCCCTTTTCCCCGGTATCTGCGCCGTCGTGATGATGATATCCTGCTGCGGGATCACCATTCTCAGTTTGGATTCTTGGGCCATCCTGTATTCATCGCTCATCTCCTTGGCGTAGACTCCATCGTTACCTTCCACGTGTTCCACCTCCACGAATTTGGCTCCAAGACTTTCGACCTGCTCCTTGGCGGCACTCCGCACATCGAAGGCACTCACGATGGCCCCGAGTCTCCTCGCCGTCGCGATCGCTTGCAATCCCGCGACTCCGGCGCCGATGATGAGGACCTTAGCGGCGGGGATAGTCCCAGCCGTGGTCATGGTGAGAGGAAGAGATCGGTTCAAGATGTGCGCTGCCTCAATGACGGCCTTGTATCCGGCAAGGCTGGCCTGGGAAGATAGGATGTCCATGTATTGGGCCCGAGAAGTCCTGGGAATCAAATCGAGAGCAAAAGACGTAATTTCGTTCTTCGCAAATGATTCTAGGTTCCCGGGATGATTAAATGGCTCTTGAATTGAAATGACAATAGCTCCAGCTTTGAGAGAGGATATATCGACGGCGGCAAGTGGATTTACAGCAAATACAACATCGCACTCGGAGAAGTCTCTTTTCACGGAGATAACAGCTCCATTACAAATATAATCGTTATCGGTAAAGCCTGAGGCATTCCCAGCTCCAGATTCAAAGAATACCTCACATCCTCCGATTGACAATTTCTTGACGATCTCCGGGGAAACCGCAACCCGGGCCTCGGAATTAAAGGACTCGTTTATTACGAACAACTTCACGGGATGTACGAATCTTTGTGATCATAAAAGCCTCTATACTTATCGCACAGTTTGAGGAAGGAATCAACCGCAGAATAAACAACCCTAGAGCTTGTCGTCTAAATCGCCATATGGAATAATTCCCGCGAGATGTTCGCTTTCTTGGTTTAAACAATGCATCACAGACATGATATGAGCGATTCCGTATGGAACGCAATCAACAAGAATCTTCCCGATAGGCAGGACAACGTGGAAGACCAGCTCAAGACAACAGAACCTTCATCAATGCTGTCCTATGGGTCTTCAGGACAGGTTCTCCCTGGAGAGATCTTCCTCCTGATTATGGAGACTGGAAGAATACTCACAGGAGATTCTGTAGATGGAGGGACAAGGGAATATGGGAGAAGGTACTTGAGTGTGTAAGTGAGAATCCCGAGTATACATGGTTGATGATAGATGATACCCATGTAAGGTGTCATCAACACTCTGCAGGAGCAGTAGGAGGCAATCAGGCAATTGGTCTTACTAAGGGGGGGGAAACACTCCAAGATACACCTGGCCGTGGATTCATTCGTGGCGGGAGTACAGATATGTTTCATGATGATGTGGGCTAAGTTAATTTGACGACAGGCTCTAGATCAAGCGAAAGATAAAAAGGATATATCTGTTAGATCTCTTATGAGAAGAAACGCAATGTCTGAGAAGCATCTAATTGGATGTTTGAAGAAAATTTCTCATGCGTAGGACCCTGATATTAACCCAAAGCAAAAATTGGCCTAGAAGCCGCCTTCGGCCAATTTTTCTTCGACATTAAATTGAGTAACCACTTATGTGGTTACCGAATTGCACGAGTATAATAGAAGGCATTCTCATGTTTCATAAATTTGATCTTCAATTGTATACGATTTTAATTTCCCGTTCACGGGCGGTTTAAATCCGTTAAGGCTAGCGCAATATAGCTCTAGGCTGGTCAATTCCGAGAAATGCGTCAGATCCAGATGCTCCATTGCTCTCCCGAGTAACGTTAACTTTAGTGACTTAATATGGGTCGGCAATCGACCCTCCCCTATGATCTGTGAAATTGCCCCACTTAATGCCAGCGAAGTTGTGAACCCATTGTTATGTGACATATCAAACAACTGAGCCTCATCTTGGCTTAAGTGTAGAGTTACATTTTCTAGGTCTGGTGGAAGTGTATCTGGATCGCAGGCCGCATGCCTCACAATTTGATACGTCGTGTTATTGAAATTGCATGCGAGAAGAATAGATTGATATAGATCAGATGCGACTTCGGTATGGGCAAGTGATATTCTTGATGCAACTTTTCCAAATACAGTTTGAAGCGCCTCTTGAAGATTGGCATCACGGATATTCTCATAATCCCGCACGGCGTTCGTTAACATAGAGTTGAACTTGCCCAAAAATGGCAGTGAAAATACATGGCTATATAGGCTCTGTCCCTCGTATCCACCGAAGAAATAACTGAACAGATTGCGCTCAGGGCCGCTTATACCATTAAATCCAGTGTAAATTGTGCTATCCTTGTTATTCAGCACCATGATGAAGCTATGGCCAGCAAGATTGTTCATCGCAAAGGTGTAATGGCTGCCATTGCTGTACTTATTTTTTAATATTACAGTTATATCAATTACGACCGACGATTCGAATGATTTAAAATCTTGGCCAGGGTTAATGTCGGCAGTAACGAGCTGTAATTTATAAGTATTAGAATCGTTGATGAGGCTTAGAAGATCATTCAATCTCGCCAATACATCATCAAGATCGTTGATGTCTTCCATAACAGTTGCTGCACGTATTCCTAAGATACCACCAATTGTCTTCAAGGTATTGCAAACATTGGATCGTATATTATTACCTGAGTTTGGGAGATCTTTGAGATGTGCATAAATCACATGATGTGGAGAATTCATTTCATCCTCTGAGTTTAATCCAAACGTTACTAGGTTCCACTGTGATCTCGCGAACCCAGTGGCATCGTTTGGATCATGAATTGTCTGATAAAAGTCTTCTAATTCAGCAAGGCGATCATCACCTCTTAATTGTCCCTCATTTGGGAACATTGCCCTTACTCTATCTCTGATGGCTTCCTTCTTGAAAACACGCATACCAGTGTGGCCTAAAGAATAGTTAAATATGTGACGAATAGATGTCTCCACGCAATCTGGGAATGTTCGGCATTTTACTCTGCTGCCATCCGGCTGAGTTATCCATTGCGGTACTTGACCAGTATTCGCTGGATTCTTGTATGGCAATTCATGAGTGGCTGATGTTAGTCTCACAATACATTCATTGAGAGTCTTGGATAGAACTTCATGATTCCTAGACGGCATGTACTGATCATTCTCCAAATAACTTGGAAGAAAAGTCCGTGCCCTCAGTCCAGACCATTCTCTCAATAACAATTGAGCATCCTCTTTATTCCTCACTAAATCGAATATAAAGGCTAAGAGTGAATGTTCGACGGTATATTGCTGATATCCAGCAGAAACCTCATCCTGCAGGGCATTTACGAGCAAGGTATTGAAGCCTTTGATGCCCATCCTCTTATTCAATAGATATTGAAAGTTATCTGTTAGAAAATCTCGTTCTTGATCCGATATATCTCCAAG
>JAIRNI010000036.1 GCA_031258145.1 Holosporales bacterium | reverse complement strand
CACCCCGGTTAATAGTACGTTAACGGACGATTACTCAAGGGCATCTGCCACCAATACTGATTCAGATGAATTAGATCTCACGTAAAAATTGGCTCAGAAGCCGTCTTCGGCCAATTTTTCTTCGATATCGAATTTAATAAACACTTATGTGTGCGTCACATTGCGTGAGTATAACCTTTCTCGTCTTCCAGAAGCTCGCGGTAAAAATACGACTTGTTTCGGGCCGGCTCGGGGTGCTACCATTTGAGCGTTGGCTGGAACTTGTTACTTGTGTGTGTCGTGATCGATCGTGATGTTTTAGCTAAAATTTGCGGATTGGCAAAATTGAAGGTAGGGGATGAGAAAGACGCTCCTTTCCTCGACGATTTAAATGCTGTATTCGAGTGGGTAGCCCAATTAACTCAGATTGATGTCTCGGGCTCAGGTCTCAATGTTGCTGATGACGTCAAAAGTACTCCGGAGCGTGACGATACTCCTGCCATAAGGAATACGAGAAAAGATATCCTCGGGAATACGCAGTTCCAGAAGTTTGATATGTTTTACGTCCCAAAAATCGTTGAATAGGGTGTGCCCGTGGTTGTCTTAGCAAATAATGAAAGGTGTGAGATTGCAGAAGGCGCCACTGCGCTTGACTTATCGGTCAGTGTGGGCCTGGATGGAAATGTAATTGCCGCTAAGGTGAATGGAGTTCTCACGGATCTTTCGACGAAATTGCAGGATAACGACGTAGTGCTATTAATCACTTACTCCGATCCAGAAGGGCTGGCAATTCTGAGGCACAGTACCGCCCACGTCCTAGCCAAGGCGATTCTGGAAATTGATCCGGACGCAAAGTTGGCGATAGGCCCTGCAATAGAAAATGGCTTTTACTACGATATTCAATCTAAAAGAATGTTTGTCGCCGAAGACCTCGTCGAAATAGAGGATAAAATGCGCGATATTATTAACAGAAAACTAGATTTTGAAAAGTTACATATGAAAAAAGAAGAGGCGGTGGCGTTATTCCAGGCTAGATACCAAGATTTTAAGGTTGAATTAGCTAATGATATTCAGGATGAAGGGGTTAGCATATATAAATTGGGTGATTCCCTAGACCTGTGTCGTGGGCCACATCTCCCAAACACGTCTTATATACCGGACGATGCTTTTAAATTAACTTCTCTCGCTGGAGCATACTGGCGTGGTGATAGTACCAAGGCAGTCCTGCAACGAATCTACGGAACTGCATTCCGAAATAGCCGGGAGATGTCTGCATATTTCACGTTGTTAGAAGAAGCTCAGGCGCGTGATCACAGAAAATTGGGGCAAGAACTTGAGCTTTTTCACATAGATGAATACGCCCCGGGACATGTGTTTTGGTTAAAAAATGGGCTCGTTCTGTTTAATTTGATAAAGAATAAGATCGAGAAAATCGCCTTAAAATATGGTTATTTTTTCGTACAAACTCCACAATTATTAGATAAAGCACTTTGGGAAACATCCGGCCATTGGGAGAAATTCAAGGAGAATATGTACATCGTGCATGACGATGATTCCACGATGGCAATCAAGCCGATGAATTGTCCGGGCCATATAATAGTGTACAAAACTGGAGCCGTAAAGAGCTATAGAGATCTTCCCATCAGGATGGCTGAATTTGGCTTGTGCCACAGGAATGAACCGTCTGGCGCGCTCCATGGCCTCATGAGACTCAGGGCCTTTATGCAAGACGATGGACATATATTTTGTTCGCCAGATCAGATTGTGTCTGAGACTCAAA
This sequence comes from Holosporales bacterium, assembly GCA_031258145.1. Classification (GTDB taxonomy): domain Bacteria; phylum Pseudomonadota; class Alphaproteobacteria; order RUG11792; family RUG11792; genus JAIRNI01. The sequence goes on along the minus strand of JAIRNI010000036.1, from coordinate 16,552 downwards.
AGTTTTGCCAGTCTCTACAGGAGCTTTACGCAGACTTCGGGTTTTCGGATATTAAGGTGAAATTTTCTGATCGTCCTGGGAAACGTGCGGGGAACAACGACGTCTGGGATATCGCCGAAAAGTCGTTAGCGGAAGCCGCCGAAGCGTCTGGGCTTACTTATACAGTCAACAAGGGCGAAGGAGCATTCTACGGGCCAAAGCTGGAATTCATTTTGAGGGATTGTTTAGGGCGGGAATGGCAGTGCGGCACTTTACAGGTCGATTTCGTTTTGCCGGAAAGGTTTGATATTTCTTACGTTGATCAAAATGGACAGAAACGTGCCCCCGTCATGCTCCACAGAGCAGTTATTGGTTCATTAGAGCGGTTTACTGGCATTTTGATAGAGCATCATGCCGGGAAGCTTCCGTTCTGGCTTGCCCCCGTGCAAATTGCGGTCATAAGCATCACGGATGCATCTGCGGAATATGCGCAGAGCATTCACAAGATGTTGATAGAAGCTGGATTTAGGGCAATCTTGGACACGAACAATGAGAAAATCACGTATAAAGTCAGGGCACATTCCGTAAACAAAGTTCCACGTATGATAATTGTCGGTAATCAGGAAAAAGATAATCATACAATAAGCATTAGATCTCTAGGCACCAACGAAAGCGAGATTATAGATATCGATAATATACTCCTGTATTTTACGACTTTATCAATGGTTTAATTGTGAAGATTGGCGGACTTTTAAAATTTTCTGCCCTAGATTATCCGGGCAAGTTATCGTGTGTGGTTTTCTGCCAAGGCTGCCCTTTGAAATGTATTTACTGCCACAACCCGGACTTTTTAGATTCTTCTAAGAATGGGGATGTAAGCTTCGACGAATTCCTGTCGTTTATTTGCGAACGCAAAGGATGCCTCGACGCAATTGTTTTCAGTGGCGGCGAACCTCTTTTGCAACTGGATTTGCCGGAATCTATCTTGATAGCAAAGGAACATGGTTTTTTAATTGGTATTCATACTTCTGGCATTATTCCTGAATTATTCGAGCGCATTATCCCGCTGGTAGATTGGATTGGGTTTGATGTTAAAACAGTTTTCCCTAAGTATCATACCATCACCAGCATATCAAATTCTGGACGAGCAGTTGAAAAAAGTTTGTCATTATTACTAAACTCCGCGACCCCTCATGAAATTAGAACCACTTATGATTCTAGATTCATTTCTTCAGCCGATCTCATAGAGATAGCGCAAACATTACGTAATGCCGGAGTCAAAAAATGGGTTATTCAAGAATGTAGTATTCGTGAAAATAATGGGAATACAAAACTACCGCTTCCGGACCATACCATCATAAATAAATTATCAAATATCATTCAAGTTGGATTAAGACAACAATGACTTTATCTTATTTTATAAGAGGCAAAGAGTTCCACGTGGAACATGGAGACGTCTCTGAGATACGCGAGGCTTCCCAAACACACGAACTAGCAGACAAGATAATAAAGTTTTTATCAAATTTGTCAGGCGTCAAAGATATTAAAAAAGTTATTTTGCAATCTGGGCCAGCATCTTTTACTACTTTGAGAAGTATTTATTCAATAGTTAAAGGAATTTCTGTTACTAATAAAGATATCGAAATTGTTACTGTGCCAAGTTTTTTAACATATTTAAGTATTGCATCGAGATACTCTAACAGTGGGCTCTTGGCAATCCCTACTATGCGTGGAGACTTTTTTACATGCCGATATGTCAATAATATGTTAGATAAAATGATAATACGACATATCGGGAATACAGAAGATCATTTGTATACAGAAAATAATACAATATTTAATAGTATAAATTTAGCAAGTAGACAAAAAGAGTTAATTGATACTGAGTTGTTTCCCCGAAACACATTCCGCATCACTGATAATGCAGAAATTATTTATGAAGATTCTACAATATATAAATATTAGGAAATTTTTTATCGAGGATTTTTATATATTACAGACGTTCCATGTGGAACATTTCCATTTTTACTCCATCTCAAATAAGGAATTTACAAAATATCTTTCCAGCAGGGAATATATCGTTATTGGAGCTATAAGTTCTTTAACGATTGTGGGATATATTATTTGCTTGATAGTTGGAGATGAGGCAGAGATAATATACTTGTGCGTACATCCTAATTACCATCGTATTGGTATTGCTTCTGGAATCTTGCAGTATTTGATACGGCACATTCCGTCCTTAAAAAAAATACATCTGGAAGTACTAATGTATAATACTCAAGCAATAAAATTTTATAAAAAACAAAACTTTATCATTACTCACGTGCGCAAAAACTATTCTGACGGACATGACGCATATGCAATGCTAAAGCTGCTATAAAAATACTCGCAGTAAGCTAGAGTAATGAAATTACATGCCGCCCCTAATAACGCGAGTTTTGTTTTAAAGCGCATACAGTTTTCTAAAATCATTGACACTTTTGAAAAAGCATGATAGTGTGTTTAGGAGGGCCAGGAGATACTTGGGACAAGATGTGCATAGGGAATTTTTGGTGCAAAGGTATATCCATATATTAGGCGTGTGGAACAAAAAAGTTAATCTTGTGCAACCTGACAGCCTAAAACAGGTGATGGACCGACATGTGAGAGACAGCAAGCAGCTTTGTGGGTACATTAAGGTAAATAGCGAAATTGTTGATGTTGGGAGTGGCGCGGGATTCCCGGGAGTTATTTTGTCTATCTATGGCTATCAAAACGTTACTTTATGTGAAAATAATTTTAAAAAGGTAATGTTTTTAAACGACATAAAACGGCAACTAAACCTTAATTTTAACATATTTAATGATGATGTTTATAATTTCTCGAGCGTGCAAAATGCCCCTTGTGCATCACGAGATTTTGTAGTGGTTTCACGTGCGTTTGGCGCACTGAGTAAGTTAATGGGTGTCATGGTGAGAATAGGAATTTTGCGGGCAGTATTGCACAAAGGCAAAGGATGCTTATCTGAGCTTACAGATGCCTCGAGGTCTTTCAAATTCCGCTTCCAATTAAGAAGGAGTATTACGAGCAGCGATGGGGTTATTGTCCTACTTAATGATGTGATGAAGGTATAATGGCTGTCATTATATCAATTGCAAACCAGAAGGGTGGGGTGGGTAAAACCACTACTGCAGTGAATTTGGCTACTGCTTTTGCCGCCATCGGGAAGCGTGTCCTGCTAATGGATCTAGATCCGCAAAGCAATGCTACCACCGGGCTAGGAATATATTCAAGAACGTTGTGCACAAGCTACGATTTACTCATCAAAAAGAAAACTTTATCTGAGGCTATTATACAAACAAGAATACCAGGGCTTTCCTTGATTCCCGCCAATCTAAACCTAGCCGGAGCAGAGATAGAACTAGTTCAAGTTAGTGAACGAGAAAAAATCTTACATTATACGCTTGAGCCGTATGAGGAGATATTCGATTATGTTATAATTGACTCTCCTCCATCAATGGGGATTTTAAGTCTAAACGCGCTTGTTGCAGCTGATGGAGTGTTAATTCCGTTGCAGTGCGAATACTACGCGCTTGAAGGATTAAGTTATTTATTAAGTTCGATTAATCGGATCCAAACTATATATAATCCACGGCTTAAACTTTTTGGTATAATATTAACTATGTTCGACAAAAGGAATGCATTATGTTTGTCCGTCATGAACGATGTTAAGGCTCATATGTCAGGTTTTGTTTTCGATACTATCATACCGAGGAACATTAAAATTTCTGAAGCGCCATCGTATGGGAAGCCTGTGTTGATACATGATGTTAAAAGCGTTGGCTCTTGTGCATATATGTCATTGGCAAGAGAATTTTTGGTTAAGGAGAGGAGTGGGATATGGAACAAAAGTTAGGAAGAGGGTTATCAGCTCTTTTAGGAGAGTATGTATCGAATGCACCTCAATCGGAGCAAACGTCTTCGCACAAATTGCAAATTACATTAATAAAAGGCAATGTGAATCAACCACGTAAAACTTTTGACGGTAACTCAATAACTGAGTTAGCCGAATCTATTTCGCAACACGGAATTTTGCAACCTATAGTGGTAAGGAAGAAGGATGACATGTACGAAATAGTTACTGGAGAGAGGCGTTGGCGTGCCGCAAAATTGGCAGGGTTAACTGAGGTGCCAGTTCAAATTATCGAATGTGATGATGTAAAGGCTACGACATTTGCTTTGATAGAAAATATACAAAGAGCAGATTTAAATCCGATAGAGGAGGCCACAGCTTTACATGCGCTAATGGAAAGTTGCGGATGCAGACAAGAAGATTTAGGGCTTATGATTAGTAAAAGTCGAAGTTATATTGCCAACTCCATAAGATTGCTTAATCTTCCGCAAGAAATACAGGATCTTATTCAGTTTGGCAAACTATCCTCTGGGCATGGTAAGTGTTTGCTTGGCGTATCTAACGCTACCGAATTAGCTGCAAAAGCTGTAGCTGGCGGATGGAGTGTTAGATATTTGGAGGAAGTCATTAAAGGCATAAAGAGAGAATCTTCAGAAGGGCCAGCGTCAAGTGCAAGTGTACAAAACGATTTTAGAAACGTTGTTTCGAGCACGGGACAAGATCTGGAAGCCGTTGATATAGCTCTTCGCATTGAGGACGCATTGGCCCTTCATGCGAAATTGAAAATTACAAGATATGGCGGGATAGTTACATTATTTTGTAAATCGTATGAAGAGCTAGAAGCGCTCGTAGACAAACTTATATCATTAGGCGCGAATGCTCCTAATTCACAAGATTAGTGTTCCACGTGAAACATGCAGCTAGATGTTCTCACAATGATTCTTGAGACCTGAGTTGAAGAGAGATGGCATAAAAAAGGTAATGTTTTTGAGTGGATTTTCTTTGTTAGAAGTCTCCATCTCTTTACTCGTCATCGGCATCATTTCTAATATATTCATGACTCAATTTATCGCCACGAAGAAACTTTATGCATCTCAAAAGACGGCTACGAATATGGATTTTGTGCTAAAGGCTCTCGGTACCTATTACATATCGAAGGAGGGCGAGCTCCCATATCCATCTACTTCAACTAATAACGTTGGAATGCAGTCTCAAAGTATGCAAAATACTTTCGGAATAGTCCCTTTTAAAACACTCGGCATCATGGAGAATTTCGCTAAGAGTGGAAACGGGAAATGGTTGCTATACAGGCTGAATCCTTTTTTCAGAAAGAATGGAGCTTCACAGCAGCAGAAAAAACTAGGAATCGATGATTTTGAATCAGATATTATCGATGATAAGGTCGCAATAATTTTAAAATCGCAAAGCAATGAAGGGAAAGATGAGATTGTAATTTGGTACAGCGAAAAAACCTTTATCGCTAACTTCGCCGGCAACAAAGTATTTACCAAAAAACAACAGCAAGTTGGTCTGCCAGTTAGCCATTTTTAAATTGGTCACATCTCCAATGGAGGCTCAACCAGCCTATATCCAACTTTTGTTTCACGTATATAACTTAGGCGAAAAGAGTAGTTGCCGTTTCATTATGTTTGGCTTAAAATGAACTTTGAATTGTTCTTTCTTCCTGAGATGCTGGCTAGATAGCTGGCCACTTGGCTATGGGAATCAGTATTAGTCATCTCCTAATCGTTATGGTGATAGTCCTCATACTATTCGGTGCCGGTAAACTGCCGAAAGTAATGCGCGACTTGGCAAAAGGAATTAAGGCATTCAAGAGTGAGTTAAAAGATGATATTGGAAATGATAAAGGAGACATAGACGAATGACTACTTTCAGTACAGAGAATGTTGCAGCTGGTTTAATAAAACAGGTTGTATCGCAAATAGAAAATCTCGAAGAAAAGAAATCTGAGATTTTATCTGACATAAAGGATGTATTCGCGGAAGCAAAGGCGCATGGTCTCGATGTTGCCGTCTTGAAGAGACTCATTAAAGTCAGAAAGATGAAGGAAGAGGATGTCGCGGAAGAAGAAGAGCTCCTCGAAATATATAAGAAAGCATTGGAGCAATAACATTTGTAGCAATGTCTGAATCGTTTGAAAATATAAGGAAGAGAGGGGCCGGTGATCCCCGTAGTATTCGGAACTTTTCCATAATAGCTCATATTGACCACGGGAAATCGACTCTAGCCGATAGGATTATCGAGATCTGTGGCGGCCTCGAGAAACGTGAGATGAAGAATCAGGTCTTGGATTCTATGGATATCGAACGTGAACGCGGAATTACGGTCAAGGCGCAGACTGTGCGCCTCACATACAGAGCCAAAAATAAGAAGACGTACATCTTAAATCTCATAGATACTCCCGGACACGTCGATTTCGCGTACGAAGTCAGCAGGTCACTGACGGCTTGCGAGGGCTCGGTACTGGTAGTCGATGCCTCACAGGGTGTCGAGGCCCAGACATTGGCGAATGTCTACCACGCCATAGGATGCGATCACGAAATCATCGTAGTCCTCAACAAAGTTGATCTGCCGTCCGCGGATATCGATGGCGGCAAGACCCAGATAGAAGAGGTCATAGGTATCGATGCATCGAATGCCATTCCAGTTTCCGCGAAGAACGGAGATGGAGTCGTGGATGTCCTGGAGGCGATCGTCAATGTTTTGCCGGCGCCCGCAGAATCTAAATCCAATAAACTGCGGGCTCTGTTGGTGGATAGTTGGTATGACCAATATCTGGGTATCGTTATTCTGGTCAGAATCTTCGATGGATTCGTCACGGCCGGCACGAAAATACGAATGATGTCGAATGGGGCGTTATACGTGGTAGATAGTGTCGGATACTTTCTCCCTAAAAAGACGACGACTGAAAAACTATCGCCCGGAGAAGTTGGATTTATTACGGCCAACATAAAGGACATAGGTGATTGCAAGGTGGGAGATACGATAACCGACGATAGGAATCCCTGTGATATCCCGCTCAAAGGCTTCAAACCATCTGTCCCCGTCGTATTTTGTGGCATTTTCCCAGTCGATTCATCTGAATTTGAGAAACTCAAAGAGAGCATTCAAAAACTGCATTTAAACGACGCGAGTTTCAGTTATGAAATGGAGACCTCTGCGGCTCTGGGTTTTGGATTCAGATGCGGATTCCTCGGGCTTTTACACCTAGAAATTATTCAGGAGCGGTTGGATAGGGAATATAATATCGACATAATAATGACGGCCCCGAGCGTCATATACAACATCCATCTGACAAATGGCGAGATAATCAATCTTCATAATCCAGCGGAGATGCCGGAGCAGGTTAAGATTAATAAGGTGGAGGAACCTTGGATTAAAGCCACGATTATCGTCCCTGAAGCGTACCTTGGCAATGTCTTGGCGTTGTGTGAAGATAAGAGGGGGGAGCAGATAGATCTACACTTCATGGGGAGCAGGACCGTCGTGCAATATCATCTGCCACTCAATGAAGTCGTCTTCGATTTTTACGATAGATTAAAGTCATCGACTAAAGGATACGCTTCGTTCGATTATCAGACGACCGGATATCGGGATGGTGAGTTGGTTAAGGTGGCGATCTTGGTCAATGGAGAACCAGTCGACGCCCTCTCAATCATCGTCCATAAAAGTAAGGCCGAGAAAAGGGGCAGGGCTTTGTGTTTGAAACTGAAGGATCTAATACCGAAGCAGCTGTTTAAGGTGGCGATTCAGGCGGCGATCGGTGGAAAGGTCATCGCGAGGGAGACGGTCTCCGCATATAGGAAAGATGTGTTGGCGAAATGCTACGGAGGTGATATAACCAGAAAGCGGAAGCTTCTCGAGAAGCAGAAGGAAGGCAAGAAGAGGATGAGGCAGTTCGGCGATGTTGAAATCCCGCAGAAGGCGTTCATTGAAGCTCTAAAGATTACCGATGATTAAGGAGTATCTGAAAAAACTTCTTCTCGGTGATGTGATACTGAGTTTGTGCATTGGCATCAAGGGGTTGTGCACCAGGCCCGTCACGAGGAAATTATCCCACATCAAAAGACATCCAAATTTCAGGCGATACCTTATTAAATTACCCGCAGAATCTGAGGAATGTGGAATTATCTGCAATAAGTGCATAGGTTGCAGGTTATGCATGATGGTCTGTCCATGTGATGCGATACAGATCATCGATACCGAAAAACACGTCTTCCACCGTGAAAAGTGTTCATATTGTGGGTTGTGCCATGTTGCCTGCCCAGCAAGAGCCATCGCATTTAGGGCCGCAGAACATTTTGAAACGTGAAGGATATTTTATCAATCGGGTTAATTTGCGAAAAAAAACATAAAAAAGCTCTGTATGCCGCAATCTTGTGAGCCTATTTCTCCTCCTATATTTTATCATACATTTGTATTGACTTTTGAGGTAAACAGCATATAATGAGCGACGATAAAAGGAGCGGCTACAAGTGAGTTTTATGAAATATAATAAGGCTGTTATCGGGGGGCATTTCGTCATAAGTTTCGATAACGTAATCAATGGATTTTTGGCGGTGGTAATGGCTCCGCTCTTCTTCGGATCGAGCAACGATCCCATAGTACAGTTGCTGTCGTCATACGCTGCGTATGCGGCATTATTCGTGACTGGCCCAGTCGGAGCCCTGACTTTTGGCCGCATGGGAGATAAATTCGGCAGAAAAAATGCGTTGCTAGTCAGTATCATGGGGATTGGTCTACCCGTTTTTGCGATCGGGATTCTCCCCACGTATAGCACGATCGGTGTGGCGGCCCCCATCATTCTGATTATCCTTAGGATGCTGCAGGGGTTCTTTAAGGGCGCTGAATATTCTGGAGTGCTGATACATAATCACGAAACGGGAAATAAGAGAGTGAGTTCTTCGGCCAATGTTATCTCTCTTGGGTGCTTTGGGGGGTGTGCTGCGGCGGTGGTGTGCTGGTGCGCGACGCAGAGTGAATACGTCAATTGGTCGTGGAGGATTCCGTTTACGATAGGTGGTATGCTGGCCTTCGTGGTCTTCTTCTTCAGGATGAGAATCCCCGAGACGGATGACTACATCGAGATCCTAAATCAACAAAGAGTCTCCAGATCGCCAATCAAAGAGCTTGTCAGTCATCATAAATTGGAGACACTCGTTGGAATCGTGATCTGCGCCATGTATATGGCCTTCGCGTATTCATCGATGATATTTGGTAACCGGCTGTTTCAGCAGGCTGGGTACTCGGTTTCTCAGAGCATGCTCTTCAGTGTCTTCGATATGTTGTGGATTTCTATCTCCATTTCCATATGCGGGAAAGTGGCCGATAAGATTGGAATGGTGAGACAAATGCAAATAGGCTCGTTGGTTTTGATGGCAGCATCTTACCCGCTGTGTATGCTAATCGATGGGGAATTGACGTTATTCAAAATATATACCTACATGATCTTCGTGACGTTTTTGAGCGCATCGATAGCGAGCTGTTCCGCGGCGTATGTTTTGCACCTCCTTCCGGCGCATTGTCGATATACAGGATTTGCACTATCCGATTCCCTTGGCGCTATCATAGGGGGAGCCACCCCACTCATGATGCTACTGTTTTCGTCCATCTTCAAGACTAACCTCGGATGCGCCCTCTGGTTTTATATCATGACGATCCCGACGTTTGTGTTGATCACCCTAATGAATCGGAGAATAAAAGATAAGTCAATTCAACCGGAGATTAAAGGTAAAAATACGGTTGATATGGGGTAACAATAGACTCCTTTCGCAACTCTCCTGAATCGGAATTGGTGGTGGTAGATCTCTCCTCCCTTAACTCACTGGCACCACGGACTTTTATTAGGAATCACTCTTATTCCCAAAGTATACTTAATCCATTTACCCGCCATATAACTGCTATATTAATCAAAGCAAAAATTGGCCGAAGACGGCTTCTGAGCAAATTTTTTCGATGCAAGCATATTCTTCACTTTATTTCTTTTTGAGTAGCCATATTGCCGCAATGCCTCCGCCTTGTATTTATCCATGGGAGCATGAGATCATTAGAAAATCATAACGCCACCAGAAATATAATGGGAATCTAATTATGGGCAGCCGCAGGTTATTCCAATGTTATGGTCAATCCGCCTCTGCTAGAATCCGCTGTATCCCTTGGGGAAGGAGGAGGAGTAAAATTCGGAATCCTGCCTGCCCACCGCTGGTGATTTAATACCATGATGGCATTATACGAATCAAAAAACATGCGAAACTTAATGTAATCTACGTAGTCAGCATATCGTCCACTGCTCCTTTGCTCGATTAGAATCGCCACCATCTCCTCTTGGAAAACTCTAAATTGAACACCTCCTGCATCATCCACTGTTAATGTACATGTGCGACTTTCTTGAATTGTTCTGTCTGGAAGTCTGGAAAAGTGTGTGGCTTGATAAACTAAGTCCCCTTGAGAATCTGTTTCCATGGAAACCGAAACGTAGTACCTGCCATCGATTCCCTGTTGTATTGAATTGAGGTTCAGTTGGTATGACTGTGCCGGACCGAATCCCACGCTAACTCCTGGTTGACAAAGAGGAATACTGTATACAATATGTGTTTTGTCGTCGTCGGTGTCTGGTCCAGATTGGGGGCATATTTCGATAGTGAGCTGGGTAACCCACGCGGGGCCTCCAGTCGCTGCTTGAATACCAAATGATGCACTCATGATGGATATCGCAAGAGCGATTTTGGTTAGTATTTTCATTGGGCCCTCCCAAAATTTGGTAAGATATCTGAGGACACTGAATTTCTCCAAACAATAATCATCCACGCCCTCCCAATCTAATTGCCGTTTTCCGGACGGCTTCCGTGAAGTCCGGGATGATATAACCGTAACTATCTCCAGTATACTCTTTGTTTGCTCTCTGTTGAATAATATCTAGCAGCATACCATTGGTGCCCGTCACAATGACCATCCCGCCCTTCTTCTTGGCGCCATTCACAAGCTGCCTGAGAGATGTGAAGGCCTCGCCATCCATGAAGGGAACGTTCTGAAAATATACAATTAGTGCCTTGGGATACTTCCCGCGAGCACTCAACGCCCCCTCTATTACGTTCGCTATGTTCAAGGAGAGAATATCGTATATCTGTATCACCTCGATTCGCTTCAATATATTGGCCGGGACATTCTGACTCGTTGAAAATCCGTTTTTATTGGACATAAACTCTATGGTCCCAGCATCGTGCTTCTTCGTCGTGTGGACAGATGCGTCGTTAATCCTTACCATCCTCTGCGCGAAAAACATACTAGAAATCACAAAACCAACAATCACCGCTGGAATAAATCCAAAATAAACCGCCACGATTAAAGTAATAAAAAATATATAACAATCGTTCGTTTTATAATCAAAATATTGCCCAAAATTCCTGCGCATCAGCTCGGTACATGCATAGACGATCATGATCCCCGAAATGCACATCAGTGGAATGTATCGTAGAATCTCTCGGCTAAACCAAACGAATGCGAATGATAAAGCCGCCAACATCAACATCGAAATGATGGTCTTCGTTTTCATCGATATATGCTTCAATGAAAAATTAATGTCTGGCGCCACGAATAGCCCACCGCACGCGATGGCCGCGAAATTTGAGAGCCCTGAAGAGATGAGCTCCATGTTGCTCTGGACCCGCTTGTCTCCCGTGATACTCGATGAAATGTTTGTACAAAAACATGCTTCTGCCCCGATGACGATCGCAATGACAAAGGCATAATTCAGGACATTCGCTAGGATCGTTTTCGATGGGAAACTTCGCGCAATCGTAAATATATTATCGATCGCCTGTCCAGACATGAATTCCTTCCCGACGGTCTTAATGTTGAAGAAACTCGGAATATACCCAAGATCTGTGGCGAGTGCCAGCCCGCATCCAACCAGTATATACACAAAAAACGGCAAAAACCCGCGCATAAACATCTTGAGGACGAGAAGCGGCAGCAGGAATCCAACGCCCGTCAAAACACCTTTAGAACTAATGTTCTTCAAATTGTCTCGCAAAAAACCAAAATTCTCTGAAATACCTTGCACGGATTGAATTGTATCAACCTCGAGGATGTATTGGATCTGGTGCAGGATGATGGATATGAGGACATAGCAGGATAGAGCCGCTACGAACGCATATGATATGTGCTTAAAGATTTCACTCATCCTGGTAATGCCGAAGAGGAACAAAATGATCGCAACGAAGACGGCCGTAAACAACAGCCCCTTATACTGATATTTATGCAATATCTCGAAGGTTATGAGACAAAGCGGCAAAGATATGGTGGTAATCTGGTATTTGGAGCCGCCCAATACCGCCGAGATTGCCGCGGCCACTGCACACGACGTAAGCCCCTGAAGTGGCGAGGCTCCGCAAAAGAACGCCAATGAAAAGGCGATCGGAAATAATAATAAGAAAATCTTGATACCTGCCAGGACGTCGTTCAGGAAGAAATTAAATGAATATTTTTCGGTGTAGAGATTAAGCAATGACGGGCATAGTCCAACCCTCCGTATGACGCTCAGTTGATTCGAAATCTTTCGGTTAAACCTCATGCTTTGGCAAACTTAAACTCTAGGTACTCACCATAGACACTACGATCCAAAAGTTAATAATTCGTTTATTTCTTTAGGAAAATAAGTGATAAATTCATTCAGCCGCACATGGTTGTTGTGAAGTTAACCGAGCTTAATCATGGCGCCGGATAGGGATAATCCAGCCGAGCCGCTGAGACTCAGCATCGCCATGGCCGTGATCGAGGCCGCAGCCTGGCTGGTTATCATGAGTGAAGCCGTGGCCGAGACCTTAAACGTTAACGCGCTTATCTCGAAACTGGTGGTCGCCGAGACCTTGCCGCTGAGGGCCGTCATTTCCAACGTCGTCTGGGCCGTAATTTTAAACGCCATGCACTCGATCTGATAATTTTGTTTGGCACTGAAAGTCAAACTGGCCATGGTTTCTATCTGGCAATCCTGAGTGGACTTCACCATAAATTTCCCGTCGCAACTAAACTTGATGTCTTTCGTTGCTTTTATGTTGATGCTTCCGGTGACGTCTATATTAAGATCCCCATTGGATAAGGTGAATTCTTGATTCCCATCCTTCAGAATAATGCTATGATTTCCTTTATCTAGGACCACCACGAAATTTCCTTCAGCGATCGTGATTTTATTATCGCCTTTCTTAATGATCAGAGAGCACTCAACTGGATCTTTCTCTGATTTGAGTGTCACAGTTTTTGAGCCCTCATTTAGTGTCTCTGTCATACTGTTGACTATCTCAATATCCACGTCCTTTTGAGCATGAACAAATATTTCTTCCTCGCCGGCTAGGTCGTCTATTCTAACTTCATTGTACCCATCCCCCTTGGACGATTGTGTGCGAAATACAGAGACCGTCTTCCTATCAGCCGTATAATTCTCTGGCGGCAGATTCTTCCCGTTGTATACGCACCCTGTAACGAGTGGATAATCCGGGATTCCATCCAAGAACTCTACGATGACTTCCTGACCGATCCTAGGGGTCACCACAGAGCCATATTTGTGACCAGCCCAGGCATACCCAACCCGTATCCAACATGAGCTCGTTTCATCACTCTGAGATATAGTATCCCAATGGAATTTGACCTTAATTCTTCCTTGAGAGTCGCAGAAAACCTCCTCACCTGAGGGGCCGGTGACAGTCGCCGTTTGACATCCGCTTACTCTAGGCTGAAAGTGGACGATGAAAGGAGTATACGGAACAGACACCGGTATAGCTCTAAATTTATTCCCATATATTGGTTCTCTATTATCTCCCCATGAAAATTGATTCACAACGTGGTCGACTGAAGTTATGAAGAATTTACCATTGAGAGTATCCGATCTTGATCCAGTCAATTCACAAACATATCCAGGATTTAATTCTGGGCAGTAACCTTCCCCTTCCAGTTGTATTGACCGACTATTTGCTCGCGTCAATTCTATCTTAGAAAGAGCGTCGCCAGCAGTCTTCTCACGGAAGGCAAGACTATGATGTTCATGGATTCTCATATTAAAACGATCGACCGTGGCTGAGGAAGCCCCATGAATCACCTCGGCCTTAGCATCATCATACGCGTAACAATCAAATTGTCTTGTACCGATACAGACTCGAGAAGACGCACCATAGACAGCATCGGGATAAAATACTCCTTCGGCCCACTTCTCTCTGTATACGAGTGGTATCTGCATTTCGGTGGAAGACATACTCTGATCCGCAAGGAATAGGGCATCTTCTCCATCATCATATGCATTGTAGAAGTAAATGCCGTATCTCTCCATTAATCTCTGAATAAAATGAAGATCTGTCTCATCGTATTGGACGATCATTTCCTCGGCGGTTTGCCCAGCGTTCTGAACATTTATATTAACGTTCGGGACTCCGTTATCCTTGAGAGTCTGCCGAATTATTTCGAGTGGTGTTATATCCTGGAAAATCCTGCGCTTCCGCCCCAGATCTAGACGCCACAGGCTCGATCCAATACTCAAGTGTAGAGCGAGTCCACCTGTTTCTTTTTCCGGATAATGCATGTTGGCGAGCGAGGCATCCAATACAACCCCGCAGAAATACCGAGTTTTATCTGCGCCATAAGCGAACGATAATACTACGTCTTCGCCAGGGAGATTCATTGTATCAATATCACTGTCGGTATACAGGACAACAGTTCCTTCCCATGGGTTCGATACTTCTTCACGCAAATGGAGCCTAGAAACGATTAGATCGTTCCTACCCAATAACTCGACGGTGATCGGTAGCTCTTCTTGAGTTTTGGGAAAGAAACGAGATGAGAAGGACATCGGGAAGAACGGCCATCAGATTCAATCATCAGAAGATTATACCCATACCGCCTCGGATGTTTGAGAAATGTGAGTGCATGATGGCTCTTTAGAAACCTTCTGAATCAGAATTGTATGACAAGGATTATTTGGAAAACAATGGAAAATTACGCACGTGCTCAACACGCCAATATACTTGCCTCATCAACACATATACAAGAATTATTGTTTCACGCCATGACGAAAATAGGTTATAAGCAACCAGATACTTTTGCTCAACAAGTAAATAAGCAAAGGCTACAGTGTTGAGAAAAGAGTGTATTTTTTTGTTTGTATGCCATGAGGCTCTGCCCCCTGTCATTTAGTCGCAATTTTAACGAATCCCAATTAAACTTTTTTTATGGGCTGTCTCGATGGGGTATCAGCAAATGAAGAAAGCGTTATGGATAATATGGGCAGTGCATCTCAGTTTGGCACAGTGTTCAGATAGTCAACCAGATTCGGCCCAAGGCATCAGGGTTTGCATAGGAAGTTCCAGATGATTCTCCTTATCCAATTCTAACATAAACAAGCAGCGACAGTCGATTCCTGGGATTGGAAGTAGATCTTCCGATTTATGGTGGCGAAATGATCGAAGAGGTTACGGTATCACTGTAGCAGCTCTCCAGAATCCATGGGATGGTTGGGCCACGGATACACCGTCGCTCATATCAGCTACGTATGATTCCAACGGCAATATATCCTTTTTTCTGGCTATTGGCGTACCTGGAGAAATATACAACAGTTATAACGATGATGTATCAAAAAATTTTATAAGAATATCATTCATTACTTACGGATGGGCATTGTTTTATTCTTTTGAAAATTACAGAATACCTATCGAATATGTTAGTCTATCTAGTAGTTCGAGTAATTTTCAGCTTTTTCAGCGTCGTCGGAGCTCTGACTATGATGAAGCCCGGTGTCCAATTGAGTTGCAGAATAAAGGTGCAGCACAAGCTCGCAGGCCTTACTACTCTTTTCCATGAAAACTATACTCATGTAATTTGGCTTAATGCATCAATTATATAGTTACCAAATGGTTTGGAGCAAACATATCGTTCATTCCTTAGTAAATATCTTTTATTAAAAAGATAGTAATAGTAGTTGTCATAGAAAATTATGTTGATAACTATGAATCATCGCCAATTTCCAGTGTTGTGGTATATGAAATTATGTTAAAAAAGATGTTGATGATTTCAGTATGGATGTTGAAACATAGCATGTCTTTTGATTCAGTGTGGAAAAAAAAGGGTTATTAACAGGGTTAGCTATAGTTAGCCACAAAAGGTTTGGTGATTAGGTTCTTCTACAATCCGGCCTCCAATGCTGTTTCAGGAGCTTCCTTGGATAGTCTAATTATACTCAACCATTTAGCAACCAGTATGATTGGATGTATTAAACAAATTGCGCGAGTTTAATATATCGGTGTTTTGAAAATCATACCATCCCCCGCGCAAACAATGTATAATCAATCCTGGAATTCTTGTTTTTATGTGCCCGATGACTGAATTATTGGATCCAAAGCTGGATTATATCTTTAAGACTATTTTCGGGACGGAAGATAGAAAGCCGCTACTAATCTCGTTTTTAAATGCGTTGTTTAAGGGGAATCCCCACATCACTGATCTAACGCTTGAGAATACCGATATCCCGAAGATCCTTAAGACCCACAAGGAGAGCCGCCTAGATGTTAAGGCAAGGAGTGATGATGGGACATTGTTGGACATAGAAATCCAATGTAATAACACTGGAGAAATACCTCAGCGTGCGTTTAATTACCTATCGGATATGGTACCGAAATCTGT
>JAIRNI010000031.1 GCA_031258145.1 Holosporales bacterium | reverse complement strand
AATCAATTATGTATAGAAGATCAATTGCTACAGAAGGAAGAGATTTGGACTAAGATTCAATCTTATTGCAGGAATCTATAACTTTGAGATCAATTTATGAGTTTCGAAAGAGGTCTATTGACCTCTCGACAATGTTTTCCTAAAAGTGAGCTGTGTTTTTTGTTAAGGGGGACGTTAAAGAAACGAGTGAGAAGCGTAGCAGATACTTTTGACCAATATTTTGAGTATATTTGGTTTGGCGAAATATAAAGCCCGAGAACGCAGAAAAAATATTTCTTGAAAATTAACGTATTATTAAACTTTTTATGCTATTTTAAGTATACACCATCCCTAACCCCCACCCACCCGGGGATTCTCGCACACCCCGGTCAATAATACGTTAATACGCATCATATTGTGATGCGCCTGATATACCCACCCCATATGACAGCCACATAATCGTTGCGTTTAACTATAAAACACACCTCACTTTTAGGAAAACATTGGGGAGAGGTCAATAGGTATACGCTGATGGAGTTTCAAAACATATAGCTATAAATGGTTTGAGTATATTTGGTGACTCTCGGGTAACATATCGGCCGTTAACGTATTATCAACCGGGGTGTGCGAGAATCCCTGTCTAATGCAATTCAATAAACACCCAAGTGTTTATTAAATTTAATATCGAAGAAAAATTGGCCGAAGACGGCTTCTGAGCCAATTTTTACGTGAGATCTAATTCATCTGAAGCAGTATTGGTGGCAGATGCCCTTGAGTAATCGTCCGTTAACGTATTTTTAAACAAAACGTGCGAGAATCCCCGGGTGGGTGGGGGTTAGGGATGGTGTATACTTAAAATAGCACAAAAAGCTTAATAATACGTTAATTTTCAAGAAATATTTTCCCCTGCGTTCCCAGGCTTTATATTTCGCCAAACCAAATATACTCAACCCATATGACAGCCACATAATCGTTGCATTTAACTATAGTGGATTATTCGGTTTATGAATCCACAAACTTTTCGAGGGGTAGGTATAATTCCAAACTATGTGCGCCCAAAGCCCCTGGTGTCATATAATCTCATCACTACTTTCCATTGGATAAATTTATGTGTTATCCTGTCTCAGCGATTTTAAAGGTGTTATTGATTATATGTCAGGGAATTGCGACGATCATTTCAGGATGGGGGTTGGGATGGTCGTGATCAATAAAGATGGTAAGGTCTTCGCAGGGAAAAGGACCGCCACAAATACCAAGATGGTGTCCTGGTTTCTCAAGAAACCCTGGCAGATGCCGCAGGGAGGTATTGATCCCGGCGAAGAGCCGATTGAAGCTGCGCTCCGCGAGTTGCAGGAGGAAATCGGGACCAACAATGTGGAGGTTCTGGTAGAAACAGATAATTGGCTTGAGTATAGCTTACCCGTAAATTTGCGCCGAAAAGGTAGTCCCATGGTTGGACAACGTCAAAAGTGGTTCCTCTTGAAGTTTTTGGGAAAAGATGGGGATATTAATCTAAATTACTCAACCCATAAGGAGTTCGACATGTGGAGATGGATGAGCTACTCAAACCTGATCCGCCTATCCGTCCACTTTAAACGGCGCCTTTATATTGAAGTCTTCAGGCAATTCAAGGCCCATTTTAATGATCAGGTTAGTGATTTGGAGTGATGTTCCCAGAGTATGATTGAGCGCCGGGGTTATTATCCTCGCAACGACGGCTTCATTCCAAAATTAGGAAGAGGACGTGAAACTGCGGTTAAATCAACGGATGATGCGGGCAATTTTGATCCATCTTCTGTTTTTGAGATCTAGTTTGTAACGATAAGTTACGTGGTCTTTGTATGCATGCGTTACCGTCAGGATCCGTGTATTGGGTTCCCAGGAATAGATATTTGGCGATAAATAATAGACCTCTTTCGAATCTAGATAAAGAAAACTAAAAAGTGTAATACAATAAGGGCAAGGTTTAACTACCAAGGTAACAAGGAGGAAGAAACAATAAATTATGTATAGAAGATTAATTGCTACAGAAGGAAGAGATATGGGCTAAGATTCAATCTTATTGCAGGAATCTATAACTTTGAGATCAATTTATGAGTTTCGAAAGAGGTCTAGTGAACTAGGTTAGGGCTCACATCTGGTGAAAACGAAGCAAAAATTGGTGCAGAAGCCGTCTGCGGTCAATTTTTTTCGCCACCAAATTTAATAAACACTTAGGTGTTTATTGAATTGGCATGAGTGCATACGATGAATCAAGAAATGCGGGCTAATACCTCCTGCTCCAGGCTATACCTGCTCCCACTGAATTTTTCCCAGATAAATCCACTGATATTTTCGTGTTTTTCGCCACCTTTTTTTCGAGGACAACTTTCGTGGTGTCTTTTCCGGCTCCTTGATCAACAGATATTTTGACGGAGCCGATGCGTTTCCCGATACTGACGGCCGAATATTCCCCCATATTGGCATCCGTATTTTTCTTAATTTCTAAATCATCAAGACCGAGGACCGATTTTAGTTTATCCAATATATCTAGCCTATCTCCATCGGTTAATTTACTCATTATCGAAAACAGAGTGAAGGCCTCTCCGGCCGATATCTCAGCGCTCCGCTTGCCGAATAGTAAATAGGATAATATATCGATACGGGATGCGTATGGTTTCGAGAAGACTGTTACTTTTACCCCATTTTCATCTTGGGTAAACTTGGCTCCCACCTTGATGTCATCCAATTTTTTGACGGCCGTGATGCAGATATGAAACGTATCGAACTTGGTACTATCTATCCAAATCACTCCATCCTTCAAATTAAAATCTTTTCCAGACACACGAATTGATCCTTTTTTCATCGTGAGTTTTGCGTTGTATTTTGGATCGAAAAGATCGCCATATAGTGAGGCGCCGCCTTCCCATATACTATCCATCCCTGATCCTTGTATTTTCATTCCATTCTTGAAGACAAATTTGATATCGAGCGGTGCTTTAATTTGATGTGGAACAGATTCACGTTTAATACTTCCCTTATTCCCCTGCACGATTTCTATCGAGCGTGAGGTTTTCATTACCAAATTGGCAACATTGAGTTTGGCTTGATCAGAATATACTTCCCCGGATATCTTGACGGACGTCAACAGATCTCCCTTAATACTAATCCGCCCATTCACTTTCCCATAGAAATCATTGATTTCGACGACGTTGAAATCGTGTAACTCCAACGTAATATCTGTGTCTAGATTTTTTTTAAGCGAAATCTTCCCGCTGCCAGAAATCGTCCCCCGTGGTTTCCCATCATCCGTGACGCTAATCTTATCTATCACAAGATCATTATTCCTAATAACTGCCGATATCGAACCATTCTTTATGTAGGTATTGGTCGACGGATTCATATACACCCCATCCTTTAATTTGATTTCGCCTGAAAAGATGGGACCAATTACCGTTCCATTGGCACTGAGATCGTATTTCAGCACACCACTTGCCGATTGTTTTACCGTGGTAACGTAATCCTGAATCCTGAATTCTCCCGTCGCCCTCAATTTAATCCCACTGGTTTTGGAGGGGATCCAATTGTTCGCCGCGATCTGGCATTCTATAAAGCTCTGTTTTTTGAGAAAATCGTATCTTATTTGGATTTTGGCGTTATCATTCCGGCATTGCGCAACAATATCTAGTAC
The DNA here is from genome assembly GCA_031258145.1 of Holosporales bacterium. Lineage (GTDB taxonomy): Bacteria > Pseudomonadota > Alphaproteobacteria > RUG11792 > RUG11792 > JAIRNI01. The sequence continues at coordinate 4,497 of JAIRNI010000031.1, read as the reverse complement.
TGGGACTTTAACTTGCCCAAACTGGCAATCCATCGCCTTTAGATCCAATTTAATGGTACCATCTTGGTAGGTTCCCGTTCCATTTAATTTCCCACCGTTCAAAATCTCCGCACCAAGGATTTCCGCAATCTCCACGTCTTTGACTTCGATTTTCCCCAGTTCCACCGATTCGGAGAATAAGTTTAAGTTTTTTATACTGATTGTCCCCCGTTTCAGGAGCACATTAACACTTGGTATTGGGTGATCATCCCGCACAAAAAACGACTCCACTTTTATGTCGTTATCGAAGCGTGTATCCTTAACGAGGAGTAACTCTTCGGCAATATTGAAGACTAAATGTGACGAAAGGCCAATATCGCTTGAATATACGGCTGCCTCCGCGACTCCGTTATTCAGCATAAGATTGCACGATAATTTTTGATCGATACTCCCCTGGAGCTGCAAAATACCACTCAGGGAATTGTTCGTATACATTCCATCGAACAATATATCATTAGATTTATACCGTAATTTTAGACTCACGTGTCTGTCCAGTATTCCATACATACATTCAATAGACCGCTCCCGGAACTTTCCTGCTCCCAACTCTGATTCAGAAGGTTTCAGAAGAGGTCTAGTATCTGATATGGCTTTCGTTGATGTCACATTAAGAATCAGATTCGAATTATGAATTTTTAATTGCGCCTCATAATCTTCGTTATTCATCCTAAATCTTAGGGCCCGCATTTGAAGTGCATTATCCAGAGAAAACGATATATTCTCAGCTTTCTTATTGTTAAACGTCAATTTCTCGATCGAAATTCTTTTGATTATCTTTTGACACATCATGGGTAGCACATCATGAATATCGGAGAGGTTGAGGCCACCGTTCCCATTCGATCTAATATCCATTTCGTCGATCGTCATCCGGCGAATATGAGTTAGCTTTTTGCTCAAAAGAATGGAGACGTTCCTTACAATTACGGATGAATGCATCTTGGCGGTCTGTTGTGATTTAAATCTAATATCTACCCTATCGATTGAAAAAGAAAACGGGAATATCCCGTGGGTTCCAATGAGTCTCACCTCGATATCGCCTCCCGTCAGAATATTAATCAACTTATTCTGGATGTAATTATTTTGCAAAAAGAGAATTACAAGCGAAAACGATGCGATGCACCAATAAAGGATCCTGAGTAACTTCTTAAGTAAAAATCGAGTTACCACACAGTCGTTCCAAATACTCCACTTGAGCCGCTATATATTTTACACCATTTCCCCAAAATGCCGATGTCATTGGTTTGAGGCCAAATGCAGCGGCGGCAGTATCATACCTATCAATGCCTCCGCGGGATAGCATCCTAGTATATTTCTCGACGAAATCATCGTCGTCATCGCCGGTCGTTTCATACACCCCATACAACGCATTCACAAAAATCTCCCCGAATGCGTAGGCATAGACATAAAACGGTGTATGAAAGAAATGAGATATATAGCACCAATAACATGAAATACAATCATCGATATTCACGTAATCTCCGAGGCATTTCCTCTGAACAAACATAAATATATCGGATAAATCCTGGAATGAAAGGTCACCGTGGCGCCGCTTCTCATGGGTCATCCTCTCGAATTTAAAGAATGCTATCTGCCGCATTACAGCATTCACTGTTCCATCTAGTTTCGAACAAAGGAGATCTACTCGTTCTGCATCGGTCTTGACGGTCTTCAGCATCCTTTCGAACAGCAGCTTTTCGGCGAATAATGAGGCGACCTCAGATAGTGTCAGTGGAGTTTCCGATAGGATATGCCCATTATGACTACTCAGCTTTTGGTGAATACCATGCCCGAGCTCGTGCGCCAGAGTAAAAACATCATTGAGACTACCGAAGTGATTCAGCAATATATAAGGATGAACATCCGCAGAGCAACTATGCGAAAAGGCACCAGATGTCTTGCCTTCCTTCGGATAAACGTCGATCCATCTTTTTCCGATGAATTCTTTCGCGATATCTGCGAAGGTACCGGAAAATGCCCCAAAGACATCTAAGACCATATCACACGCGTCCACGTATTCAAATTTCTTATTCAATACTCCACTTGAATTTATGATCGCATTTCTATCCCAATACTCTAATTTCTCCTTCTTTAAAAGCCGAGCTTTAAGCTCATAATACTTATGGGATGTAGTTTTATACTGCGCGATCACTGCTTCAGTCAGAGAATCGATGGCCTCTTGATCGATATCATTATTGAGATGCCTAAAAGATTCCGGCTTAGCGTATTTTCTTAGTTTATTTTCGATACCTCGCTCCAGAAGGATATTATTGTATATGTGGTTGATGTAGAACCCAGCGTCGTGCAGCCCTGTGCTGATGGTTCTCGATGCCATCTCCCTCGTATCCGAGGATTCTGCATGATTCGCTATCTCTAGCATCTCCGGGAGTCTCTTCGATTCTCCCTCAAACGCAAACTCCAGACGCGATAGCAGCTCGTCATACAGGCGGATCCACGCATCCCTCGCGACGATACGCATCTGAATCAGCGCCTCTTCCGTATCACTCGATAACATGTGATCCTTATATTTCATACAATTCAGAAGCCAGGATTTATACCGTCCCAATTCTTGATTGAATTCGCACTCTGCCGTTAGGGCCTCCACATCCATCCGCGATATCTCGATCGAGAAAAATACGATTTTGGACTCGATGTCTGCCATCGATTCACTGATCGATTGATAGAAGGACTGAGCCGCGTGGTCATTCAGCCTGGTCTGAAGATACAAATAAGCATACGATGACAATTTTGTCGCGAGACCAATGATCTTTTCATATGCTAGCACAGCATCTAGCAAATTCGATAATGTACTAACCCCCAAAAAGTTTGCTGGTTCATCGCATCGATGCTCCTCTTGAGCAACCATATGATCAGTAAGTTTAGTACAGCTCTGCGACTGTGCTTCAATGCTCCTGCCATCAATTCTTTTTGAGGATGAGTATGCTATTTTGTCCTTGAAAGAATTCCTAAACTCCTCCGCTAGCGAGGAAAGAGCCTCGAAATCAGATTTCAGCTGCTCACTATCGGGAGATTCGTATACATCTTCCAACCTCCAAACACATCCTAAGCCGCAAAAAGGTTGTTGGCTCATAATCCGGTGCTCGTCTTGAGCGGCCATATGAGCGGTACGCCCACCAGTACAGACCCGCGACTGTGCTTCAATGCTCCTACCACCAATCCTTTTTGTGGCTGAGTATACATCTATATCTTCTTAGGATACGGGCCTGACGCCGACATACGTTCTGTTATCTTTGCCGCGTGAAAAGAACACGGTGCCATCGATATATGAATATATGGTGTGATCCCTTCCGAGCCCAACGTTGTCGCTCGTCCTGTATTTCGTGCCTCGTTGGCGAATTATGATGGTCCCGGCCTGGACATACTCACCACCGAAACGCTTGACCCCCAGGCGCCGCCCGATAGAATCTCTTCCATTTCTAGAGCTACCACCCGCTTTTTTCGTCGCCATTTTATTCTCCCTTCGCTAAAGAAACACCGGTAATCTTCAGGACAGTCATCCACTGACGATGCCCATTTCTTCTCCTGGAATTGTGACGTCTCCTCTTCTTGAAGATCACGACCTTCTTTCCCTTAACATGCTTCAAAATCTCGGCACTGACCGAGGCTTCCTTTATGAAGGGAGCTCCAACCGTCACCTTCCCCTCATCCGAGGCGAGGAGCACTTCATCTAAGGAAATGACGGAAGCAGGCTCATGCTCAAGCTTTTCAACTTTGATCACGTCTCCAAGCTTGACGCAGTACTGCTTCCCACCGGTCTTCAAAATAGCAAACATAAATCAACACCCAACAAAAAAGAAACGCGTCCCGAAAAAGCAAATCTTCGGGAATACAAAGGATAGCGTACCATGCCACAAGCCGGAAGTCAAGCATTAGACCTCTTTCAAATCTAGATAAAGGAAACTAAAAAGTGTAATACAATAAGGGAAGGGTAAGTTTTAACTACCAAGGTAACAAGGAGGAAGAAACAATCAATTATGTATAGAAGATCAATTGCTACAGAAGGAAGAGATATGGGCTAAGATTCAATCTAATTGCAGGAATCTATAACTTTGAGATCAATTTATGAGTTTAGAAAGAGGTCTGATGATTTCTAGTACTTAGCCCTGTCCTATAGACAACTTCTGAGACAAATTTTTCGACATTAAATTGGGCTACCACTTAGGTGTTTGTTATATTGCGTGAATCCAAAGATCGAATCTCTGCTATGGATAGCCCCAAGCAGTCACTGATGACGTTTATGTCGATACCCTTAGACAACATAGCCAGTGCAGCTTCTCGTGCTTTCCTAGCTTCGCCTCTGGCTTCGCCTCTGGCTTCGCCCTCAGCAAGCCCTTCCTCCCTAGCAACAGTCATCTCACTATTATAATCGTTGATTGTTCTCCTCCGCAGGTCGGCTATGGATCGAAACTCGTCATCAGAACTAAGATACTGTAGAGTCTC
>JAIRNI010000030.1 GCA_031258145.1 Holosporales bacterium | reverse complement strand
CACCCCGGTTAATAGTACGTTAACGGACGATTACTCAAGGGCATCTGCCACCAATACTGATTCAGATGAATTAGATCTCACGTAAAAATTGGCTCAGAAGCCGTCTTCGGCCAATTTTTTTCGATATTGAATTTAATAAGCACTTAAGTGTTTATTGAATTGCATTAGACGGGGATTCTCGCACAACTCGGTTAATAATACGTTAACGGACGATTACTCAAGGGCATCTGCCACCAATACTGATTCAGATGAGTTAGATCTAATGTAAAAATTGGCTCATAAGCCGCCTTCGGCTAATTTTTCTTCGATATTGAATTTAATAAACACTTAGGTGTTTATTGAATTGCATTAGACGGGGATTCTCGCACACCCCGGCTAATAATACGTTAACGAACGATTACTCAAGGGTATCTGACACCAATACTGATTCAGATAAGTTAGATCTCACGTAAAAATTGGCTCAGAAGCCGCCTTCGGCCAATTTTTCTTCGATATTAAATTTAATAACACTTAAGTGTTTATTGAATTGCAAGATTATACCGTCTCTTTATTCCGGCATGATTACTAGGTCGAATTTGTCCTCGAAAAGGAGGGTTACAATGTCGAAGAGAGGCGGTGCTAGTCTCGCCATGCCGGCCTCGTAGTCAACCTTTCTGAAAGGAAGATCAGGATCCAGCCCCGCTTGCAAGAGCAAGTTGCGGGTCCCGTTGTCCTTGGGGACAAGGTATGTTCTCGATGCAAGTGATTCGGATTCATTTACAGCGGGTGGTTCATCCTCTGCTCCTTTGATCACCGGGATTCCGTTCCAGATCCCAAACAGCGCGATACCTAATCCGAACCTTCCCCTCACTGATCTTTTTGACATGTTATAAAATTCCGATCTACTTCAACATTGTTTCACGTTAATACACATTAGTTAAAACTTTATTAACAGATATATAAGAATTAAGACGGTGGAAACTCAGAACACGAGAGCGAATGCAATTCAATAAACACCTAAGTGTTTATTAAATTCAATATAAGTGTTTATTAAATTCAATATCGAAGAAAAATTAGCCGAGGGCGGCTTCTGAGCCAATTTTTACGTGAGATCTAACTTATCTGAATCAGTATTGGTAGCAGATGCCCTTGAGTAACCGTCCGTTAACATATTATTAACCTGGGTGTGCTAGAATCCCCGGGTGGGTGGGGGTTAGGGATGGTGTATACTTAAAATAGCATAAAAAGCTTAATAATACGTTAATTTTCAAGAAATATTTTTTCTGTATTCCCAGGCTTTACATTGCGCCAAACCAAATATACTTAAAATATTGATCAAAAGTATCTGCTGCGCTTCTCACTCGTTTCTTTAACGTCCCCCTTAACAAAACACAACTCACTTTTAGGGAAACATTGGTGAGAGGTCAATGGATATACGTTAACGGTTTTGCAAAACACTTGGCTATACAACTTGATTCTAGGTGCTCTCGTGCCGAGTCTGGACTCTCGGGATTGGAGAACCAGCCACTGAGTGGTTGTTCTTGATTGCCACACCGATATCTGATACCCTCTATACATAAACTGTTGTTTTTGTGCCAAAAGATAAAAGGCTTAGGTACCGTATGATTCTCGAGAAAGTTAAGGCCGATGGATTGAGAAATGAGTTTAAGGTTGTTTTCAATGCGGACGAGATAGAGGGCAGAATCAGTGATGTGGTTCTGGAGAAGGCGAAAACCTTCAAGATGCACGGATTCCGGCCTGGGCATGTCCCCCTCCATATCGTGAGAAACGCCGTCGAGGGCAGTGCCAGAAGAGACGTTCTCGAATCGCTGATATCGGATGCCTGTTCAGAAATCCTAAAACAAATTGGCTCTAGGGATTTTGCGACACGCCCTATGTATCGTTTCGAGAATGATGGTGAAGTTGGATCGGATATCACGGTGACGATAGTAGCGGAGGCCATTCCTTCATTTGAGCTGCTTCCTTTTAGCTGTAAAATGCGAAGAGTAATCCCCAAAGTATCTGACGAAGAAGTCAGAGAGTCTAGTGAGGCTTTTTTTAAGGTTGTGCCATTGTTCGAAAAGGCTGAAAGGGGGTATGCTGTTCAAAATGGGGATGAAGTGACGTATATAGCGATACGCTACAACAACGGCGTTGAGAGTAAGAAGATCTCCCGTAAAAGCGAGATAATCCCCGAAGAATTTACGGAAGATACCGGTCATTTTAAAGAATTCCTCGGTAAAAAAGTTGGAGATAGTTTCTACATTGCGCCTGATGAGAGTCAGCAAAACATAAAGGATAAAATTATTATCAAGACAGTCAAACGAAGAGTTACTTCATCGATCGTGGAAGAGCGCGAAAAACGTGATGGAAACGTCGGTAATTTTGATACCATAATAAGGGAGCAGATAGTAAGGGAAATAAATGAGCTGGCTTACATTTATCATAAGAATCAAATACTTGAAAGTCTCAAGGATCAGTATGATTTCCCGTTGCCGCAGAGTATATTAATCAGCGAAGTGAAGCAAGTAGTTGCCGAAGTCAAAAGAGATATTCTGGGGAGAGAGGAGGGAACCGGAGAAAAGCAGGATATGCCTACCGATTCCCAGATAGCTGCTGAATATATGGACGTTATTAAGCAGAGGGTAACGTTAGGATACGTCTTGAATAAAATGGCGCAGGAGGTAGGGCTAGAGGTATCCAATAAAGAGCTGTATGGTGTTCTGACAGAAGAAATACAACGTAATGCTGCTATGAGAGATCAGATATTAAATTACTATAAAGAACATCCAGACGCCATCGAATACAGGCGGGCTGAGGTAAAGGAATATAAAGTAATAAGTTATCTGATAACGAAGGCGGAAACTGAAGATGTTGAAATGACTAGACAAGAAATCCGGGATCTCGTTGACGATCTGCTTTATGAGAGCGAAGAAGTGGCGGAAGGACCACTCGCTATAGAAGGTGAAAAGGTTGCGTCTGAACAAGGAGATGAGGCAAGTGTCTAATTTTGTTCCAATAGTTGTAGAGCAGACGAGTCGTGGAGAGAGATCGTACGACATTTATTCCCGCCTCCTAAAGGAGCGCATCATATTCCTGACGGGGCAGATATGCGATGAGGTTGCATCCATCGTCTGTGCCCAACTCCTTTTCCTCGAATCTGAAGATGCAACCAAGGACGTGAATTTATACATCAATTCTCCGGGTGGCGTCGTGACATCTGCCCTTTCTATGCTAGATACCATGAACTATATCAAATGCGATGTATCGACCTTATGCATTGGGCAGGCATGCTCGGCCGGATCCTTGCTGTTGTGTGCTGGGAAGAAGGGGAAGAGGTTCTCATTGCCGAATTCTAGGATACTAATTCACCAGCCGTCTGGCGGTGCGCAAGGCCAGGCGACGGATATCGAAATCCACGCCAGGGAAATCCTGAGCCTAAGAGAGAGGCTCAATGCGATATACGCGGCCAATACGGGGCAGGATATAGAAGTCATAAATAGTTCAATGGAGAGGGATAGATTCATGACCGCAGAGGAGGCCAGGGAATTTGGGCTCATCGACGAGGTCATTGTTAAAAGGGATAAAACCCTCGTATGTTAACGTTTTTTTTATGCATTCGTGTGAGAATAAGGCGTCAAAACGGGAAAGAATTATTGTTAGGGCATTTATAGATGGCGAATAATCCAGACAAAGGAAGTGTTTTATATTGTTCTTTTTGTGGCAAGTCTCAAACTGAAGTAAAAAAATTAATAGCAGGGATTACGGCGTTTATATGTGATGAGTGCATTTCCCTGTGTTCCGATGTCGTTCGGAAAGAGGCCCACGAAGCGTTCAAGACTGATGATGGGAAATTCCTGACGCCTTCCGAGATTTTCCGGAGACTGAATGAACACGTCGTGGGGCAAGAGAAGGCCAAAAAGATACTATCGGTCGCGGTATACAATCACTATAAGATTTTGAATTGTAAATCCCTCAAGTATCCGGATGTCGAGATTGCGAAATCGAATGTCTTGTTGGTGGGGCCCACTGGATCTGGGAAAACTCTTCTAGCTAGAACACTGGCGAAGATCATCGATGTTCCGTTTACGATTGCTGACGCGACGTCTCTGACGGAGGCGGGATACGTCGGCGAGGACGTCGAGAATATCATCCTTAAACTCCTGCAGGTCGCAGATTTCGATGTGGAGAAGGCGCAGCGGGGTATCGTCTATATCGATGAGGTAGACAAGATCACCAGAAAGTCCGAGAACCCATCGATTACAAGAGACGTTTCTGGGGAGGGGGTTCAGCAGGCACTCCTCAAGGTAATCGAAGGGACGGTGGCGTTCGTTCCTCCGCAGGGGGGCCGCAAACATCCTCAGCAGGATTTTCTGCAGATCGATACGACGAACATATTGTTTATATGCGGCGGGGCCTTCTGTGGTCTCGAGAAAATCATAGCCTCCAGGGGAAAGAAGTCTGGCATCGGTTTCGGGGCGGATGTTGAGAAGGCCGCCGATAAGAACGTCGGCGAATTATTCAAGGATATAGAAACGGAAGATCTATTGAAATTTGGGCTTATTCCAGAGTTTATTGGGAGATTACCCGTGGTGGCGACGCTAGAAGATCTCGGTGAAGAGGATCTGATAAAGGTTCTGACGGAGCCGAAGGACGCCATCCTGAAGCAATACGAAAGTCTCTTCGATATGAATGGTGTGACCCTTAAATTTCAGCCATCGGCCATGAGGAGCGTCGTCAAGCTTGCCATGCAGAAAAAAACTGGAGCCCGCGGATTGAGATCAATCGTGGAGGGAATCCTATCGGATTTGATGTACAACATCCCGGATAACCCAAAGGCCAAAGAAGTGATCATCGATCAGGATGTTGTAGAGGGCAAGAAGAGCCCCATCGTCTCGGCAACCAAAGAACACGCCGCTTAAAGAATAAAAAAGTATTGCAGATAATAGGTACTGATGTTATACAGCGTACTGTGTTTAAGATTTGCATGATATAGTCAAATGTTTTGAAACTCCATCAGGGTCTATCTATTGACCTCTCGCCCATTTTTTGCTAAAAGTGAGTTGTGTTTTGTTAAGGGGAGCGATCATGTGGCTGTCATATGGGGTGAGTACTTCAGGTGCATCACAATATGATGTTTATTAACGTATTATCAACCGGGATGTTCGAGAATCCCCGTCTAATGCAATTCAATAAACACCTCAGTGTTTATTAAATTTAATATCGAAGAAAAATTGGCCGAAGACGGCTTCTGAGCCAATTTTTACGTGATATCTACTTCATCTGAATCAGTATTGGTGGCAGATGCCCTTGAGTAATCGTCCGTTAACGTATTTTTAACCGAGCTGTGCTAGAATCCCCGTCTAATGCAATTCAATAAACACATAAGTGTTTATTAAATTTAATATCGAAGAAAAATTGGCCGAATGCGGCTTTCTGAGCCAATTTTTACGTTAGATCTAACTCATCTGAATCAGTATTGGTGGCAGATGCCCTTGAGTAATCGTTCGTTAACGTATTATTAACCGGGATGTGCGAGAATCCCCGGGTGGGTGGGGGTTAGGGATGGTGTTTACTTAAAATAGCATAAAAAGCTTAATAATACGTTAATTTTCAAGAAATATTTTTTCTGTGCTCACATGTTTTATATTCCGTCAAATCAAATATAATCCTACCCGAGTGGAATTCCGAGGGGGAAGACCAAAAATGCTGAA
>JAIRNI010000051.1 GCA_031258145.1 Holosporales bacterium | reverse complement strand
CCCCGGGTGGGTGGGGGTTAGGGATGGTGTATACCTAAAATAGCATAAAAAGCTTAATAATACGTTAATTTTCAAGAAATATTTTTCTGTGTTCTCGGGCTTTACATTGCGCCAAACCATATGACAGCCTCATAATCGTTGCATTTAACTATACGAGATATAGTTGGGTTACAAAGCATTTAGCTATAACTCCTTAGAGTTACCATCTTGGTTTTGGGAAACTCAAGGCTGTTCTCCGGGGACTCTTCACAGTTGTCGTCGAATTGGAACTGCTTGCTTTCTGGTCTGATATGTAGCATCATTCTCCTTATGCGTCTCATCGACTTGTGATTTCTGCGGTGATTGTTGTTTGAAGTATCAGAGTATTAAATCGTTTCAGGATATCATCTTTGATTTACAGAAATTTTGGGCGAATTATGGGTGCGTTATTATGCAGCCGTACGACACTGAGGTCGGTGCAGGTACTTCTCATTTCGCGACGACCCTCAAGGCGATTGGAGACGATGCATGGAACGTTGCTTTCGTGCAACCGTGCAGACGTCCACAGGATGGTAGATACGCCGAAAATCCAAACCGTACACAGTACTACTACCAATATCAGGTCATCCTCAAGCCCGCGCCGCTGAATCCACAGGAGTTATACCTAGATAGTCTCAGGACCATCGGTTTTGACCTCTCTGAGCACGACATAAGATTCGTCGAGGATGATTGGGAGAACCCATCACTCGGGGCATCGGGCGTTGGGTGGGAGGTATGGTGTGATGGCATGGAGATTACGCAGTACACATATTTTCAGCAGGTGGGAGGCATTAGTTGCTCTGTCATTCCCGTCGAGATAACGTATGGACTCGAGAGGATTGCCACGTTTATGCAGAATGTAGAGAGTCATTTCGACATCAATTGGAATGGACGGGAGGATGAAAAGAAACTGACGTATGGTGATGTCCTCAAAAGATTTGAGCGAGAGTTCTCGTGTTACAATTTCGATGTGGCTTCCGTCGATATTGTACTATCGCATTTCAGTGACCACGAAAAGGAGTGCCAACGATTATTGGCGCATAACCTACTGATGCCAGCATACGAGCAATGTATCAAGGCCAATCACTGTTTTAATCTGTTGGACGCACGGGGCGTCGTTTCCGTGACCGAGAAAGCGTTATACATTGCTAGAGTTCGTGCGATGGCAAAGAACTGCTGTCAGGCGTGGATCGATGATAATTCACAGGAGAATGTAAGATGACGCAAAAGGAACTACTCCTCGAGATCCTTTCGGAAGAAATACCGTCTCGGTTCCAGAAGAATGCCATCCAGAATGCCTCATCGTTATTCTCTAAAATACTCAAAGAATACGGGACTCATTTCACGTCGGTTGAGAGTTATATTTCAACGAGACGGGTGATGCTGGTCGTGAAGCACCTCCTCAAACAAACGACCGATCTCTATGAAGAAAAAAGGGGCCCCAGAGTATCGGCGCCAGAGAAGGCAATATCGGGCTTCCTGAATGCCAACCAAAGGGAGAAATCGGAGCTATTCATAAGGAACGGATATTATTATTTGCGTATCGAGGAACAGGCCAGAGATGTTCGAGATATTATTCCGGACGTCATCACTGAATTCATAGAACGCATGCCGTGGCCGAAATCCATGCGCTGGTATCTCGAGGATCAGGGAACCGTCAGTACGCCGTGGGTCAGGCCCATCAGATCTATATTATGCATCTATGATTCGGAGGCAATTAATGCCTTCATTAGGCCGGTTGGTCTCACGACGTGTGGACACACATTTGGACACAGATTCATATCCCCCGGGCCGATCAATGTCACCGATTTCGCAGATTACGCCGAAAAACTAGAACAGAACTACGTGGCATTGGATTACAAAAAGAAAATGGCATTTATAAACAACGAACTTGTTCTACAAGCGGCGGCGATGGGGTTATGTCCAGCCTATGATGAAGAACTCATGGAGGAGGTTACCGGTCTCGTCGAATATCCGTTCGTTCAGTTCGGAGCGATCGACGAGAAATACATGAAGCTTCCGTCCCCCGTCCTTTCGACGTCCATGAGGATTCATCAAAAGTACTTCCCGCTTGTATATCCGGATTCGACACCTGCACCATTTTATGGGACCGTCACGAACGTTCCGTGCACGCAGACAATTCGTGAGGGATTGGACCGAGTCCTGAGGGCCCGATTGAGCGATGCCATGTTCTTCTATAACGAAGATGCGGATGTCACGTTGGAGGCCTTCGCTCAGCGGCTATCGAATGTGGTCTTCCATGAAAAACTGGGATCGATCGCCCAAAAGGTGGATCGAATGATGTCGATAGCGAATTCGAAGGAAGAGCATCGTGTGGTGGCGCTGTGTAAAGCCGACTTGCTAACGCAAATGGTCGGCGAATTTCCGGAGTTACAGGGCGTCATGGGCGAAATATACGCCCTTAAGCAAGATGAATCACGAGCTGTCGCGAAGGCCATTAGAGAGCACTATAAGCCGAAGGGAGCCAAGGATGGTCTCCCGGATTCATACATGGGAACCAGGGTCTCTTTCTTCGATAAGCTCGATACGCTCGTAGGTTTTATCGGAATAGGGATTACCCCCAGTGGCTCCAAGGATCCATTCGCCCTGCGTCGTGCGGCCTTGGGTATCATTCGTCTCCTGTGCGATTCCGGGCATCACGTGCTGGAAAGTGATAATTTATCCTGGTATATCGATACGTTGATATCGGCTTATTCGGAGCAAGGACTGGCCCTTTTGCCGGAGACAATGGAGAGTGTACACAATTTTACAATCAGTAGATTGAAGATATTTATATCTGATAAGTTCTCGGTGGATTCGGAGATCGTGGATTCAGTTATCGATTCATTCGATACCCTAGATTTTGATTATAAAGATGCGGTAGCCAAGGCGAAGAAACTGAATATACTCCACGGACGTGAGGGGTTCCCCGTGATACGAGAGGCTGTCAAGAGAGCACTCGGTGTTATTGGTGAGGAGAATCTGCAGGTCTCGGATTTGAATGAAAAACTTATCTTCGAAAACGTGCATCTAAAGAGTTTACGCAAACATATCGAGGCATGCCTCGCAAAACAGGAAGAAGATCTAGTGTTCCAGGATATCGTGAAGATTTCAGGGATAGTACTGGACGTCTGTGATAACGTTTTAATAAATGACAAAGACCTCGAAATCAGACTTAATAACCTGAAACTACTGAATAAATATATAACCTTGGTTAAATGCAAGATAGGTGTACTGTAAGAGATATGGTTGATTTACAAAAGCATTTGGCTGTAGGTGCCTCAAATCCGTGGATACAGCATTTGAATGGCCTGGGCTCTCTCGTAAATGGTTGTACCTAATGGAATGTTTAAGCTGCAACCAAGGCCCTCGGATTCAACCTCTCCGCAGGCTTTGACAAAAAGGATTCCTATCTTTGTGTTTAATAGACCTCTTTCGAATCTAGAGAAAGGAAACTAAAAAGTGTAATACAATAAGGGAAGGGCAAGTTTTAACTACCAAGGTACCAAGGAGGAAGGAAGAAACAATAAATTATGTATAGAAGATCAATTGCTACAGAAGGAGGAGATATGGACTAAGATTCAATCTAATTGCAGGAATCTATAACTTTGAGATCAATTTATGAGTTTCGAAAGAGGTCTATTGTTATCTCAGTCGAATGCGAAGACCTACCCCTTTCATGTGAAACTTTCCCCCTTCACCCAGAACTTGTTCCCATTTAAAGCAATAGGTATTAAAGATTTCATTACGTATACGTTCGGCTTCACTTATTGGTTTTTCTGCAGTACCCATCAAAATTTGGCCCATATTCGGAATATGTGCCTCCTCAGCAGTCATGGGAGCTTGTCTTACGGGAAGGGATTTTTTAGGCGCCGACGTCTGGGCAGGATAGACGGTTCGAGTTGCATGCCCCTGCCACTCCAAAAGTGCGTAGGCTTGATTGTTTCCCAGCATAGAAGATATCTGCAAATATCTCAAAGCTTTATCCATTGCCCCGCGCGACAATTCAACTAGGCCCATAATGTAAAGTGAAGAGGGGTCTCCTTCGGTCGCCATCGCTAGAATCTGGGCCCCGATTCCGCGATCACTCGAATTCTCACCGGGACTTCCCTCAGTAGTTCCTTCCCATCTTTCAGTCAAGTTGATCATAGAACCCGCCAATTCTAAAAACTGGAGCTCCGACTCCAAATTTCTCCCCATCTGATTGGCAAGTACGTTCGCGGTAGCATCTAGTTCTGACATTTCAGCGATAGTGTCTGCCAGTGTCTTGGCGATTCTCCTCACTACATCGCATTCCCTAATATTCGCCGTGCGCAGTCCATAATAGAAGGTCATTTTACCCAATTTTTTGGTAATTTTCTCCTCGTTTCCGGCGCGGGTTTTCGCTAATTCGATAGCCCTCATTATCCAATCGGTTACACCTAGCAGGAATCTCCCCTGAGAATACCCTTTAGCAATTGACATCCGGAACCCAGCTTTTGCTTGGCGGTAATCACCCTTGTACGCGAACCAACATACCTGTGCGAAATTCGCTCCGGGTACATTATCCTTCAAGGCCGCAGGTATGTCTCTGATCCTACAATGCGACTTCCATATTGAAAGTGCCGTCCTCCAGAAAGTATTATTTTTCTCAGGGTTGAAAGGCATTGCTTTGTAGACATCAGGCATTTCTAGAACTTTTCGGATAGGTGCAGCATCTCTACTGACCAACAAATCGAGGATAGCATCCCGATTTAGCCCCACCGGAGGGCTCTGCTCCGGATCCGACGCGATTGACGATGATATCCAGGTTATGGGACAAGACAAAAATAAGGTAATAAAAACGATATGTGAAAACAGTTTCATCATATAACAAGCTCTAGAATATAATAAAGACAATCATACGCATTGTATTACATAATTTGCGTATCTGTCAATAGTTTGATGGGAATTAGAGCCAACCTGAGGCGAGTCATTAAGAGCATTCCAAAACATTAATGATTCGTTAATTTCCAGAAAATGATTTTTTATTAGACTTCTTTCGAAATCGTCAGAATCAGAGCTTTTTGGAAAGAAGCAAGAGTTGCCAGAAGCGGAGTATAATAGGTAACAACCAGAATAATGGATTAGACTAAGAAAATGGCCAGGTTGCCCCATAACCTGGCGAGTTTCGGGAGAGCCAAGTTTTTTTGAGCTTGTAGTCAAATGGCTAACCCACTATTCGGGTTTTTACGTTGGCATTAACCTGCAACCGTCAGGGGTAGCTCGGCCTAAATAAATCGCAAACTTTTCCCCTTACCACCTGCATTAGGAAGAAGTGGTTGGGCTAACCACTTCACAATTCTGGTGATTTCGCCATGTTATACCTTCTGTGTTCGTTGCGAGATATGCTTCGTCTGCTAAATACAATAGACCTCTTTCGAAACTCATAAATTGATCTCAAAGTTATAGATTCCTGCAATAAGATTGAATCTTAGTCCAAATCTCTTCATTCTGTAGCAATTGATCTTCTATACATAATTGATTGTTTCTTCCTCCTTGTTACCTTGGTAGTTAAAACTTGCCCTTCCCTTATTGTATTACACTTTTTAGTTTCCTTCATCTAGATTTGAAAGGGGTCTAGTAGCTCCCTCCTGTAAAAAGGATGTTATAATATCTATGTCCTTTTCCTGAGATGATCCTGCGAAATCGATTAATCCTAATTGCAAAAACGTCGTCTGATCTGTATATTGATTACCGTTGGTTGTAAGGAGGCATTGGCAGAGTTGGACGGTGAACCTGGTCAGGGCAGAGATGCAGCAGCCACAGCGGTTTCGCTCTGGGTTTTGTTCTTCGGACAGCCAACTTTAACCACCCCATGTCGAAGATAGAAGACCTTTCCCTATGGCACGATTACAAAAAATCCGTAAAAAAACTTGATAAAAGCGACGTTGTACCTCGGTATTATATCACTCCAACGCGACCAAAGAAGACGACGGAACATGGCTTCGATCACGATAAAATCATCGATAATTTCCTTCAAAAGAAATCTCCGAACGCTGTTTTTCAGGTGGTGAAACTCAACAGATCAGAACGCAGGAAATTCGGTGCTGAAGCGACGATCGATCTCCACGGGTACACTCGTGAGATTTCTGTGATCATGCGGCAGTTTTGTCTTAATTGCATCGTCAATAAGATTAAGGATATAGTGGTCATTAGCGGCAAAGGAGAAGGTATCATAAAGCAGGCTTTAGTAGAATGGATTCTAACAAATCCTTTAATCGTAGTTGGATATTTTGAAATCAAGGATGCTAAGGGAGGTATCGGATCCTATGGCCTCAGATTAAGAATAGGAATCAAATAAAATGATCGTAAAAATTAAAGTCGATGGTAACGAATACGAGGCTAGAGAAGGTGATCGTATCATCGATGTCTGCAGAAAATTAAATATCTACATCCCGAATTTGTGTTATTTGGGGGGGGGTATTCAATCTTCGAGCACCAAACTAAGCTGCGGGTTATGCGTCGTTGAATTGGAGAGCGGTGCCCTTGTTTCAGCGTGCGTGGGTATCATTAAACAAGGTATAAGCATCAAAACAAATTCGCAGAGAGTCAGCGAGATGCGATGTGAAAATATGAATGAAATATTACGATCCCACGATACGAATTGTTTTAACTGCCCCAAGGGCGGAAGGTGCACCCTGCAAAGCACGGCGGCCACTATTTATTTGGAGGCCAAACGTTATACTGGTATGAGCCTGGAATCCCTATGTTTCACTAGGCCACCGGATAATGTTCCTCAACAATCGCTGAGTTACGGAGATTTAATTTTTAGTCCCGGCAAATGTATACGATGCTCGAAATGCACGACATTTCTATCCAAAATACGGGGAAGCGTCGTCACCATGCAGGAGATGCTGAGCAATGCGGCTGATCCCAAAAGGTCTGATGACTTTTTTCTGAATGTCATAGACAATTGCCCGACGGCGGCTTTACTCATTAAATCGTCCTCCACAAATATCGAGAAAGAAGTCATCACATTTGATGTATCGAATATTTTCACGTCCCCAATATTGGTTTCAAAAGTTCAGGATAAAATAAGGGCCGTATCGAGTATGAAGGCACACTGGATTAGTGACGAGACCAGAAAGTTACCCGAAAAATTATGTATGAGAAAACAGATAAGTTCTGAGAAATCATACAGGAAAGGTCTCAATCAGGTACTTAAATCCATTACATCAGGTGAGAGAATGATATTCCTGTTGGGTGCCAGTATTGACATCATTTCTTTCCAGCAACTGAGGAATATCACTGAGAAATTCCCAAATTGTGTGTTATGTTTGGATGCACTTTGGTCACCGAACGAAATAAATATTGAGCTAAAATTCGACAGGGATACCATCTTGAGCACCCAATTCGCGCTCCTCATTGGCAGTTCCAAGGGAATCGATATTTGCGATCTATACGCAAATTTGCCGAATTTACGGAAAGTAGAATCAGTTTCGCTTCAGGATTTAACAGAATTTCTTCAACAATATCAGGGGATACAAAATCTTTATACATACAATTCACCGAAGTTTTTTTTACATTCTGATTTGTTAGGAGGTAGAGCTTTCCAAGATGTTTTGGATACTATTAATAATTTTGCCACGGATTATGAACAACAAATCGGTAAAACCCCGGAGATTAAGGTGCTCCCCAGATCGATGACGCAAATAATGATCGGAGATATCGATGGATATTTGAACCTATCTCAACTGAGAGATACCAGAGATATTAGATTTATTTGCATAATTGGTGAAGTAACTCAAGCCGCAAGGCAAATAATCGATGAGTTATATCATGACGATGATCCCATAGAGATCATACAATTTTCTCCATTTGATCAGGGATATGCCTCTTTCGTCCCCACCAGACATTTCTTGGAAGACAGCGCACAGTATCTCAATATTTTTGGGGATATTGTGGAGACCAAAGCATGCTGCAATACAGCCCTGAAATCGAACAGAGAATTAACGGAAGATATGGGGTGTATGCTCACGCAACTTGATAAACACGTAAATGGTTATCGAATTGCGTGAGTATATCATTCGTCTGGACCGGAAAAATTCTTACCAAGAATCTGAATTGTTTATAAAGCTCGCCGCGTAGTTAATTAGTTCTTTCATCCCAGATCTATTCAGAGATGAAACGAGGAACACCTTGTTACCGGTAACTAACTCCAGTTTATTCTGTATTTCCGTCGCCAAGCTGGGATCGATCACATCCGTTTTGTTTAGGGCCGCGATTTCTATTTTCGCATTCAACCCATGTCCGTATATTTGAATCTCATTCCTAATGGCGTGATAAGAAGCAATTGGATCCTCAACGGAAATATCGATTAAGTGAAGCAGTATCTTGCATCGCTCAATGTGCGCTAAAAACCTATCTCCCAGACCTTTACCGGCGTGAGCATCCTCGATGAGCCCCGGGATATCGGCGAAGACAATCTCCTTGTCGTCCAGCCTCAAGATTCCAAGCTGGGGGGATAGCGTGGTGAATGGATACGCAGCGGTCTTGGCCTTAGCATTGGTTACAGCCGAGATAAACGTGGATTTCCCGGCGTTTGGGAGCCCGACGAGCCCGATATCGGCTATCAGCTTCAGCTTTAACCAAACCCAACGTTCATCCCCCACCGTTCCGTTCGTCGTCTTACGAGGAGCTTGATTAACCGATGATTTAAAGGCTGCGTTACCGAGCCCACCTTTGCCACCCTGGGCCAACAGGACGGTCTGCCCCCGCTCCGTTAAATCCGCTATTTCTGTGACCTTGTCTTCATCTAGGATCTGCGTCCCCACCGGAACGAGCAAAATTATATCCTCTGCACTTTTCCCAGATCTATTTTGCCCCGCTCCGTTACCACCTTTCTTAGCCTTGAAATGTTGCTTATACCTGTAGTCTATGAGGGTATTAACGTTATCGACGGCCCTAGCGTATATCGATCCACCATGACCTCCCGTTCCACCGTCCGGCCCGCCGAACTCTATGAATTTCTCGCGCCTAAAGCTGAGGCATCCGTCTCCGCCATCTCCAGCCTTTAAGTACAGCTTTGCCTCATCCAAAAATTTCATCTAAATATAGCTCTGCGCCTGTCATCAATGCTGTTCTGGATGAGTATACACCTACTGCTTCTGGGTTTGGGAGATGTTAGAGGGCGGTACTGGCGATTATTAGACCTCTTTCGAAACTCACAAATTGATCTCAAAGTTATAGATTCCTGCAATTAGATTGAATCTTAGCCCATATCTCTTCCTTCTGTAGCAATTGATCTTCTATACATAATTTATTGTTTCTTCCTCCTTGTTACCTTGGTAGTTAAAACTTGCCCTTCCCTTATTGTATTGCACTTTTTAGTTTCCTTTATCTAGATTCGAAAGAGGTGTATTGCTGCACCTATGATTCCTTTTTTGAT
>JAIRNI010000012.1 GCA_031258145.1 Holosporales bacterium | reverse complement strand
CTTTTGATAAATCTCTTATCTGCTCATACTTCATAGTTACCTTGGTAGTTAAAACTTGCCCTTCCCTTATTGTATTACACTTTTTAGTTTCCTTTATCTAGATTCGAAAGAGGTCTAATGTGTAATGGCCTGTGCTGTGGCAGAGGTTAATAACGTGAATAATAGGCTTGCGATAGTTATACCTATCAAAAATTGCATAATCAGTTCTGCAATAGTTCGTTTACGCCAATCGCAACGGCATAGCATATTTGCGAACGCACTTCAATATTAATTTTTTATTGAACCAGGACTGTGATAATGTGCTAAACTATGACAACCATGCGACAGCCATGCTTGAGATGACTATAGTTTGGAGAAGGAAGTTAATTGATCAGATTCTCTCGCAGCAGACTATTGCCATGTGCCCTTGCTCTCTGGTAGGATCACTATGTGTAATGTATCGTTATGTTTTAAGCTCGCAAATTTAAATCATGGCAAATATGAGTGAATATTCTGAGTTGGTTATTGTGGGGTCTGGCCCCGCTGGGCTAACGTGCGCCATTTATACCGCGCGATCAGGCCTGTCGCCTGTTTTATTGGTGGGCCAGGCCCCGGGTGGACAATTGATCAACACTGATACCATCGAGAATTACCCTGGCTTCAAATCGATACCTGGTTACGAGCTCATGATGAACATGCTCTCCCAGGCCGAGGAGTTAGGTACTCAATTTATATATCAAAGTCTTGAACGTATCGAGCGGGGTGAAGGCAATCGCTTTAGACTATCACTTTCATCGGCAGAGCAGATTGTAGCTAGAACGGTAGTGATAGCCACTGGGGCCACCCATAGACGACTCAACGTTCCGGGCGAAGAGGAATTCTCCAACAAGGGAGTTTCATGGTGTGCGACATGTGATGGCCCAATGTATAGGGGGAAAACGGTGGCCGTCGTCGGTGGGGGGAATACAGCCGTCATGGAGGCTATCTTCCTCACCAATTTCGCCGAGCATGTTTTCCTGATTCATAGACGTGACTCACTGAGGGCCGAAAAATATTTGCAAGACAAGCTGTTTTCGAATGATAAAATTGAGGTTGTGTGGAATAGTGAGATAGTGCAAATATCTGGGAATGAAAGGTTGAATTCTGTTCTGCTTAGGAGCGTCATCGATAATTCTGAAAGAGCCCTGGCGCTTCTGGGACTCTTTGTAGCGGTGGGCACTACCCCATCATCCGGATTCGTCAGCGACCTCGTTGAAACTGATGGTGATGGATACATCATTGCGAGAGATACGAAGACCTCGTGTGCCGGGGTCTTTGCGGCGGGAGATATCGTGAGCGGTAGTTTGAAACAGGCCGTCTTTGCGGCGGGTCAAGGGGCTCTCGTCTCGAAATATGTTGAGGAATATTTGGGGGCTAGATGATGGGATGACTCCTCAGGATCTAAGGAATGTGGAAGTCATCGAATCTGCCATACGCAACATAAAAAGCTTCGTCGATTTTCATAATACCCTTAAAATGATCCAAGAGCTGGGAAACAAAATAAATAGTTCTGGATTTTGGGACGATGCGGAGCTGGCCGTTAAAATCATCAAAGAAAGGGATCAGCTGCAGAATTCGGTGGATCCCGTTCAGAATCTCGAGGTAAGATTTATTGATATAGTTGATCTCATTAAACTGGCGGAATCTGAAAATGACGAGCAGTCAATCGGTGAATTTAGTGGTATCCTCGAGAGGATGACCCATGAGGCCACGACCCTCCAGATAGAATCCATCTTAAATGCACCGCACGACGCCGCGGATTGTTACGTTGAAATACATGCCGGAGCGGGAGGAACGGAGGCACAAGATTGGGCGGAAATGCTGGCTCGTATGTATTTTAGATGGGCCGAAAAACGGGGATACCGCATCGAGATAACCGATAAAATGGATGGTGACGAGGCGGGGGTCAAATCTATTACCATCAACATCAAGGGGCAGAAGTCCTATGGATGGCTCAAGAAAGAGACGGGAATCCACAGACTGGTACGAATATCGCCGTTTGATTCCAACGCCAGAAGGCACACCAGTTTTGCGGCCGTCTGCGTATCGCCAGAAATAGACAACGACATCGAAGTAGAAATAAATGACGCGGATTTGAGGATCGATACATATAGGTCATCCGGGGCGGGCGGCCAGCACGTCAACAAGACGGATAGTGCCGTCAGAATTACGCATATTCCAACGGGTATCGTCTCGCAATCTCAAGTCGATAGGTCGCAGCACAGAAATCGGGAAATCGCGATGAGTATGCTTAGATCTAAACTATATGCCCTGAAGTTGAAGGAACAAGAAGACGCGACGAAGGTCACTCAAATCAAGGCGGACATTGCATGGGGTAACCAGATACGGTCATACGTCCTGCAGCCGTACCAATTGGTCAAAGACACCAGAACTGGCATCGAGAAAGGAAACGCGATGGCTGTCCTCGATGGTGATATAGACGAATTCCTGGAGGCGGCAATCTCTAAAATATGTTAACGTAATTCAATAACTCATAGGTGTTCGTCAAATTGCGCGAGCATAAGTCCAATCGTGCTGGCTACCAAATGGATTGAATATATTTGTGTTTACGAAATATAAAGCATGAAAATGCAAAAAAATATTTCTTGAAAATTAACGTATTATTAAGCTTTTTATGCTATTTTAAGTATACACCATCCCTAACCCCCACCCACCCGGGGATTCTCGCACATCTCGGTTAATAATACGTTAACGGACGATTACTCAAGGACATCTGCCACCAATACTGATTCGGATGAATTAGATCTCACGTAAAAATTGGCTCAGAAACCGCCTTCGGCCAATTTTTCTTCGATATTAAATTTAATAAACACTTGGGTGTTTATTGAATTGCATTAGTCTAACTTCTGCACCAAAATCGGGACATGCCTTGTAGTTTTTAACCCTGGGAAACATTGGTGAAACGATGTTTTTTGTTGTTCATTCCTTGGGGGAACTGTATTCTTACACTGAGGGTTGGGTAGTTTTCGGGATTTCTTTTTGTTCTTCTACGTAACTTTCTTTGTTCTTTGTTTTTTGGGCAACATCTGCTCTGCGGGGACGCCGTTCGTCGTCTCTTCTGGAGAGGTTTCCGTTGATCTCGAGAGGAAGACTGCCACTTTTTCTGGGCATGCATCGGCTAAGTATAAGGGAATGTATTTTTCGGCCGAGGAGGTGACAGTAACCTATATAGATGGGCAATCCAAAATTCCCAAAGAAATCAAAGCTCGTGGTGAAGTGGTATTTAAGAAAGACGAGATTACGGTGACTTCTAACAGATGTGTGTATGACGGAAACGTCGTTACATTCTCCGAGAACGTTTGTTTCGAAACCGCTTGGGGGGAGGGGCACACTAGCGTCGCTAAATATTACCCCACCCTTGGGAAGATAATCATTGGTGACACCGAGAATGGGAAGGTCAAATTAGTCGCCAAAGATAAAGTTAAACATTTCAAGAAAGAGTCGAAATGACATTTGAGGCTACGAAAATCACTAAATCCTATAAGGAGCGGATGATACTGAATGGCGTGGATGTCTCATTTAATCAGGGAGAAATCGTTGGAATATTGGGCCCAAATGGAGCCGGGAAAACCACATTATTTTCTATACTAACAGGAATCGCAAGCCCAGATACTGGCCAGATATCGATTGATGGGCGAGACGTCATGAAACTGAGGGTATATCAGAGGGCGAAGGAAGGGGTCGTGTACCTTCCACAGGATTCGTCGATATTCAGAGGACTCAACGTCGAGGACAACATACGGGCCGTCTTGCAGCTCAGTTTGAAATCGAAAGATGAAATTGGGGAACATTTAGAGCGCCTCCTAGACGTCTTTTCCATCGGTCATTTGAGGCGAGCGAATGCCCCGGTTCTATCGGGCGGGGAACGGCGGAAAGTCGAGATAGCGAGGACTCTTGCCGCCTTCCCAAAGTTCCTGATGTTAGATGAACCGTTTTCCGGAATTGATCCCATTTCTGTATCAGAAATTGTGGAAATAATCAAAAATTTAAAATCAACTGGAATTGGCATCATCGTTACTGACCACAATGTGAGGGAAACATTGAGGACTCTCGACAGGGGGTATATCATCGCGAATGGACGTATACTGACCAAAGGCACCGCTGATGATATCCTTCAAAATGACATCACACGACGTATATATCTAGGAAATGAGTTCAAGATATAGCTAAATACTTTAAAAACCAACCATATCTCGTACCTCATTCAGGGCCTACGCATGAGATGTTGTGACAATCTTTTCCTCAAGGGATTGCGGGTTTTGTTGAACTGTCGAGGTGTTTTGATTTATAAGGCGCGACAATGCTGCAGAAAATATGTATGTTT
>JAIRNI010000038.1 GCA_031258145.1 Holosporales bacterium | reverse complement strand
AACTCATAAATTGATCTCAAAGTTATAGATTCCTGCAATAAGATTGAATCTTAGTCCATATCTATTCCTTCTGTAGCAATTGATCTTCTATACATAATTGATTGTTTCTTCCTCCTTGTTACCTTGGCAGTTAAAACTTGCCCTTCCCTTATTGTATTGCACTTTTTAGTTTCCTTTATCTAAATTCGAAGGAGGTCTAAAGTCAAAAATTTGGCTCAGAAGCAGCCTTCGGCCAATTTTTTCGATGCCCCACCATCTCCATGACGGCCAATGATATGGCCTGGCCCAGGTCGATCAGCATGGCGTCGGTGGTTTCTCTCTTCGTTATGTTTTCTGCGTATGGGAATTCGTCGCTCACGTCGTACATCGAAAAAGTATCCACTTCCTTTGTTGCAATGAGTTCCTCACGTTGATCGTAGATTTCTATGTTGGCAGATATTCGCTTATGTTGTTTCAGTATTTCTTTCTCAGAAAACGCTGCGGGGTGTTCGTAATCGGTGAGCTTTATTATAATCTTGAGATTTTTGAGGTTAGCTCCATACATCTCTATACCCAGACCTCGAAAGTTCGCGGGTTCGTCGATCCGCTGCTCGTCTTGAGCAGTACGTCTAGTACAGCTCGGTGCCTGCGCGACGTGTCTCCTGCCCTCAATTCTTTCGATGACCGGGTATAAATTCCTCCTTACAATTTCTTGGAGTCTATATTCATAATACGGATTGTCCGTCTTTATTATGAGGATTCTGGTGGCTGCAGATGCAGATGCTCCATTCCCATTATCAATCAAATACCTGTGCGTTGAGCATCCAGTGAGGAGGATGGCGAGCCCTAATCCACCGAGCGTGATCTTGAGATCATTTCGTAACACTCTATCTGATCACCCTCAACGAAATCGTTAAATCCATCGGCCAGAATGCCGCACTCATGAGATTGCCTCGATTCTTTGATTTCATCCTTCTCGTGCTTCATAGACTTCACCCTGCCCTCGAAGATGCATTTATTATCCCGCATAACCTTCACCTTCGAGTCGTTGCGTTTGATTATACCATCAGTCACATAGCAACCGGCTATTGTCCCGAGCCTGCTGATCGAAAATATCTTCCGCACGTCGGCAGTACCTATGTATCTTTCCTCAACTATCGGGGCCAACATCGCCGACATTAATTCCTTAACTTCCTCCGTCATATGGTAGATGATATTATGACTGAGTATCCGGATTCCGTATAACTTGGCGAGATTCCGAGCCGATACCGTCACATTCGTATTGAATCCTATGACGACGGAATTCGTATTCTTGGCGAAATCGATATCACTTTCACTGATGATACCGACGCCCTTCTCAACGACATTCGCCTTCACTTCGTCGTGGTGAATGCCTTCAATCGATGCAACGATCGCCTCGAGAGAGCCGTAAACATCAGCCTTAACAAAGATATTCAAAGTTTGGACGGCGGCTTCTCCACTCATCATTTGATCGATAGTTCGAACCGAAGAGGAACGAGAAATCGGAGCAGCCAACAGATTCTTTCTATGTTCAGCTATCTCCTTGGCCTTCTGCTCCGTATCGACCACAGCGAAGGTATCTCCCGGCTCCGGTGGGGAATTAAATCCAACTATCTCGACGGGATCTGATGGCGTCGCAGTTTTAGTGATATCACCTTTATCATCGAACAGCATACGCACCTTGCCGTATGCGCTTCCGGCCACGAATACATCGCCACGCGATAATGTTCCGTGTTGAATGATGACCGAGGATATGATACCCTTTCCCTTATCTACCCTCGATTCCAAAACAGTTCCAACGGCGTTCCTGTGTTTGTTGGCCTTTAATTCCAACATCTCCGCCTGCAGAAGAATCGTCTCAATCAGGCCCGTTAGATTCGTGTTCTGAAGAGCGGAGATCTCAGCACTCAATACGTCTCCGCCAAAATCCTCGAGAACAACCTCATGGACCATCAACTCAGATTTCAGCTTGTGGACGTTGATGTTGGGCCTATCGATCTTATTGATCGCCACAACGATTGGAACATCCTGAGCCTTCGCCTGACGAATGACCTCGATCGTCTGCTCCTTGATGCCGTCATCCGCCGCCACGACGAGCACGATGATATCGGTTATCACGGCTCCTCGTGCACGCATCTCGGAGAAGGCCGCGTGACCTGGAGTATCTATGAAGGTAATCTTTTTCCCGCTTTGACTGATGATTTGATAGGCCGCCACACACTGTGTGATACCTCCCGCCTCTTTGCGAGCGATGCTTGTCCGTCTTATTGCATCCAGCAGGGTCGTCTTCCCATGATCAACGTGCCCCATCACGGCGACGACTGGGGGCCTCACCGTTAAATCCTCCGGATTATCCACCACGCTCGTTATGTTATCTTCTATATCGGATGCCGAACTCCTCTTTGGGATATGTCCAAATTCTTCACAGATAATTTCGGCGGTATCGCCATCGATGACCTGATTTACTGTCGCCATTGTTCCCGTCGACATCAGATACCGGATTACCTCGGCTGATTTCACGGCCATTCTATTGGAGAGTTCTCCGACGGTCAGGCTATCTGGAATACTGACTTCCCTCACGACTTTGGCCACATCATTGGACTGATCAGCGTTCTTCTGTTTCATACGAGCGCGTTTCAAGGAGCCCATAGATCTGGCTCTTCCCTCGAACTCATCATCGAGCCCTCGATCTAGGGCATTTCTAAACGTCTTATGGCCTGAAGAATATTTTTTATCGGGGCCACTCCCCCTGGTGAATGTACTGGGCTTCTTGGCAAATTGCGGCCCTGAGGAGGTGTCCCTATGCTTCGGCTTATTATTGAATTGATGCTCCGTGCGTTTGGGATCTGCTTCTGGCTGTTGCACCTTTTGATGTGAGGGGGGCGAGGGCACATAATAATCATCAGACCTAAACACCACGGGCTCAGTATTCTTGATCACCTCGACGTCCTCTTTATGGGTTTTCTGAACGCGATACTTTACTTCTCTCTTTTCTGGTGTCTCAGGCGTTGGACTGGGAGCTTCATGGGTCTCTACAGGTGGCGGCGCCACTACAGCCGATTCTACTGGATCATCGTCATAATAATCTTCATGAGCAGGATGACTAGTGGTATGTGGAGCCTTGACATCCTCCTTCATCGCATCCTGCACGGCCCTTACTCTCGCCTGGAACTCGCGATCAGTAAGTTTGCCGGTGGCTGTACAACGGTCTTCCGGGTTGAACGGAGATACAGGCCTCTCATGTGAACCCTGATCATTTTCTTCGACTTCTATCGTCAGTCCGTGTTTCTTCTTTTTTATTTCTATTTGCAGCGTTCTACTACCTGCCTGAGTCTCTTTCGAAGATACATCGATAGCGGACTTCAAAGACAACGTCTTACGATTCTGAGTATCTGAGCCACTGTCATTTACCATCTTGGATACGATCCTCTCAATTTATTGCCCACTAAACCCAGTTCTTCCTCACATTCATGATGAGCGTCTCGGCCTCACGCTTGCTCAGGAGATTCTCAGAAATATCCAATAACTCATCGGTCGATAGGGCTCCCAGATCATCGAGACTCTTTATGTCTGCGGCCGCCAACATCTCCAATAAATCGAGCTTCAGCAATTTATGGCTCATCAAATCCTCAGATACACCTTTCTCGAGGCAAAGCTTCTTAACTTCCGCCCTCTTTCTATCCATGTAATTGACCGCTCTTTGCTTAATCTCCGTCGCTATATCAACATCGAACCCATTGATATTCGCCAAATCAGAAACATCTGGATTCGCTAAATCTTCTATGCTGGTAAAGCCTTCTCCCATCAATAGATGAGCCACCATATCATCGACGTCTAGATTCTCCATGAAGGACTTAAGAATCCTGGCCCCTTCACGTGCCCTAGTTTCCGCATCCTCTTTCTCGGTTGTAACACTGATGGCGTATCCCGTCAGTTTGGATGCCAAGCGGACGTTCTGCCCGCGTCTCCCGATGGCCGCACTCAACTGATCATCAGGGACTATGGCATCGACCTTATTGCCAGACTCTTCCATGACTATCTTGGTGACCATCGCCGGTGATAGGCTATTCACTATGAAGATCGCCGGATTATCAGACCACTGAACGATGTCGACCCTCTCGCCCTTGAGCTCATCGACGACGGCCTGTACACGAGATCCCTTCGTCCCGACGCATGCTCCTATCGGATCCAAGTTGGAATCGGACGTAGCAACCGCGATCTTGGCTTTACTCCCCGGATCACGGGCAATTGATACTATCTTGATGGCCCCATCATAAATCTCAGGTACTTCTTGTTCGAATAACTTCCTCAGGAAATTTGGGTTGGTCCTGGAGAGATGCAGCAGCGGACCCGTTGGCTCTTTATTCAATCCGTACAGCAGGACCTTTATCCGATCACCCACCTTAAATATTTCGTTGGGGATTAGTTCTGATTTCTTAATGATACCTTCGGTTCTGCCAATATCGATCAACACATCCGAAAAATCCACCCTCTTTACGATGCCTGTAATTATCTCGCCGACTCTATGCTCGAATTCCTCGTATTGCTTACGTCTTTCGGCGGATTTCACCTTCTGCACGATGATCTGTCTGGCGCCCTGTGCCGCGACCCGTCCAAACTCTACGGCGGGTAGGCGGTCTTCAATTCTGTCGCCAACCTTAGCATCGGGTTTGTATGCCCTCGCATCATTCTGTGAAATCTCTCGTTGTGGATCCTCCACATTTTCAACGACACTCAAGATTCTATAGATCTCAATTTCTCCGGTTTTCCTATCGATTAAAACTTCTAAGTCTTTTTCTTCCCCATATTTCATTTGAGCGGTTTTGAGGATGGCCTGCTCCATGGCGGATAGAATCTCTTCTTTTTCTATCCCCTTATCTCTGGCCACCATATCGGCGACCTGCAGGATCTCACTCCTAGACGATACATCCGCCTTATCATCTATCTTCAATTTTCTGCTCACGCAAAACCTCTCCTATACCACTATTTTCTGAAGCCATCAATATGCGCGCCCCTGATTTCCTCATACGATAACTCTACGAATCCACCATTCCCGTCCGGTGCCTGTAGCCCCAATTTTATACCATCTTTCGAGGCCGATTCCAATATACCTTTAAAAATCTTTTGTCCGTTGATCGGTTTACATGTTTTAATGACCACGTATTCTCCGCAGAATCTACAATAATCCTCAGGCTTAACAAGTGGCCTGTCGATTCCCGTCGAAGAAACCTCAAGTACATAATGGTCTGGAATTAAATCGATGACGTCCAGCTTCAGGGAAACGGCACGACTTACGTTGTTGCAATCCTCTATGGAAACCGGCGTATTATCTTCTCTTTCTATCATCACCTGTAGCGTTTTCCTATTGCCAGAAGCATTCAGAAATGCAACCCTCACAATTTTGCATCCCAACGCCTCCACCAGAAAAGAAATCTCGTATTCTATTTTGGCTAATAAACTCTCCATCTAATGGCTTAACAGTTCATCGGTGTTCATCGGGATATTTTCGTTCAAAGTATGCAATAAAGCAAGAGGTAATGGCTCCGTCGTTTGAATCACCTTATGAAAAGCCGTGTCAAACTAAATGCCCAACAATTCATCTAGTTCTTCAATTGATTCAAATATGTCCCAACTCGAACAACATCTCCCTGTTCAGCTTGTTTAGTGCTTCAAGATAAGAGTCATGAGATAATAAATCGTGTGTTTTTACGATTTTGGATTAGGCCAAATACACAAAAGACGGTCTATTTCGATGCTTTCTGTCCCCAATTCTGGTTCGGAAAGTTTCGGAAGAGAGCTAATATCAATTTGGAACGTTGACTTTTCGCTGCAATTATGTTAACTATTTATTAACGAATCTGAGCTAGAGATTTTCACGGAGTAGCTTATGGGAGCGAAGGATGCTTTCGAAATTGGAGGCTGGGTTGTTTACCCGTCTCATGGGGTTGGCAAACTCGATAGAGTAGAGAGCTTCGAAATCGATGGGGATGTCGTGGAGTTTTTTGTTATAACTTTCCAAAAAAATAAACTCGTCTTAAAACTCCCGGTTAAGAAGGCCGTGGAATCCGGATTAAGAAACGTGGTCAGCAAGAAGGATATGGAAGAAGCCATGGGCATATTGCTGCAAAAAACGAAGAAAAGACGATTGATGTGGAGTAAGAGAGCTCAGGAATATGAAAGCAAGATAAATTCCGGCGATCCGATTGCGATAGCTGAAGTCATCAGGGAGTTGTATAAGGGCAGCGGCGAGGTCGCTCAATCATTCAGCGAGCGCCAGATATATCAGCACGCTCTGGAGCGGTTGGCACGAGAAATTTCAGTTGTCGATGAAATAGACGAAGAAGCAGCCATCAAAAAACTGGAAAATATCCTGCAAGCCGCGTAAAGACGACTCCTTATCTGACGAACTATGCCAGGCCCGTAGAATCAATTATTAACCCAACTACTGAAGCAGTCATCACATCGTTTCATACGCCATTAACCAATACAGAACGCAATCTGTTCAGTTATTTCTTCAGTGACTATCCAGGGCAGAGCTTATATAGCAGCATATTTGCATCACCATTTGCTGGTAAATACGATGCTATGTTAATAAACGCCGTACGTGTTTATGAGAATACCGGCGATACCAGGCTCCATAACTCCCTCCAATCTGTTTTTGAGAAAGTCGCGGCGAGAGTATCATTTGTTAATGCAGAAGCCGCATCAGATTTATACAATTCCATTGTTCTGGCAAACCGTTTCAATAATACAACGTATCAGATTGTGAGGCATGCGGCCCGTGATCCAGAAATGTTACCGCCAGCCCTAGAGTAGGTATCTCTGCGTCTATCCACTGGTGATACTTCCATATTTGAAACGAAAAGGTCTATGAAATATAACAAAAAAATTAACAGAACTATACCCAGTCATCGAAAGAATTAAGGGCGGGAGATACGGAGTTTGGAAGCGGAGCGTACTTAGGGGTGAGTGAGCATTCGAGCACCGGATTATGAACCATCAAGCTTTTTGGGGGTTAGTATATACTCAATCCAGTTGACAGTCATTATACGCGAGTATATATAGACATAAAATAAATAATAGGATAGTATTAAAAAGTAGTAGCGAGTATAGCATTAATGAGGGGTGGAATAGTGTATGGAGAATCGAAAGGGGGCATTCCATATAGTACGTGTTGTAACTATTTTCACTTGGATCTTAATGAACTGGGGTACTGCTACTGCCTGCACTGGATCTTTAACTTGGGCAATGATGCAGGACAACAAAATTCAGCAAACCGATGTGATCGAAATGGAATATTCTCTTACTGAGCAACAACTCGTTATAGAATTCTCATCTGTGAAAGATGTGGATAACGTATACTTTTCCATTTATTTCAATCAGCCTCTGGACGAGAAGGGCGTTGGTCCTGAGACCATTCTCCCGAGACCTTTGGGGATTCAGTTTTATGGCATTCAAACAAAATGGTCGCAAATGAACAGAAGGTCTATTATAAATTTTACTTGGAAGGATCTACGGCATCCAGTTCACATCGTTTCACAGTTGCGGCCATTCGGTAATGGTTGTTTCGAGTGTTTTAAGTTGTACCGTTACGTGGAATATCATGTCACATTGTCCAGGCTCAAAGATCTCACGGAAGGTCCAAGGTTGAAGGTAAAATATTGGTATAAGAATCTATTGCCGGATAGTTACTCGGGCACGCCGGGACCAGACCTGGATCAGACCGGCTGGCTCCTGAAGCGATTCCCAAGCAG
The DNA here is from genome assembly GCA_031258145.1 of Holosporales bacterium. Lineage (GTDB taxonomy): Bacteria > Pseudomonadota > Alphaproteobacteria > RUG11792 > RUG11792 > JAIRNI01. The sequence continues at coordinate 1,753 of JAIRNI010000038.1, read as the reverse complement.
CGCCTCTGCTCCGTTATTGTACAATCGGCGGAGAACCCAACAAACATTCTGAAGTCCGAAGGAATCTGCGCTATACTCAAACCAGATGACGGCCATGATGCCTGAGTATATTAAACCAGAACAAACATCGGCTCAGAAGCAGCCTTCGGCCAATTTTTTCTAGATATTAAATTGGGTAACCACGTACGTGGTCACCGAATTGCTTGAGTTTAGTATATCGGTTATAATCATCTTAACTATTATTTAATTAATATTGAGCGATACTATTCACCAGGATTAGTAATTTTTGAGTATAAATTATTGAAGAAGAAACGGATATCTATTGCTCTTCAAGGGGGAGGTCTTCAAAGTGCGTTCGCTTGGGGAGTGCTGGATTTGTTCCTGCAAGATGAACGTCTTGAAATCACGGGGATTTCCAGCACTGGATTGGGAGGAATCGCAGGAACGGCTTTGATGCAAGGGCTCATTGATGGCGGGGAGGCATCAGCTTCAGCCATGCTGAGAGAGTATTGGATTGGTTTCAACAAAGTATCAAAAAGTATGGCTCAATTTTTACCGAATCCACTCGAAAAAATGATTAGCTATTACAGCTTTTCTGATTCGGATGATAACGCGTTCAAATCCGGTATCGGGCCCTATGACCGGAATCCTTTGAACGTAAATCCCCTCTTGGATTTCATTGAATCGTTTTTCGATTTCCATCTTTTGAATGAAGAAACAGAAAAGAAAATTTTTATAAGTACGACTCATGTTGAAACGGGAAAAATCAAGGTGTTTGAGAACAAAGATTTATCTCCAAAAGTTCTGATGGCATCGTTTTGTTTGCCCTTTATTTTCCATTCTGTTGAAATTGACGGGGAGCATTATTGGGATGGCGGGATGATAGCGAATCCGGCAATTAATCCGATTATTGATGGAGTCAGTTCGAAGGACATCATCGTCATTCAACTCGTGAAGAACTCGTGTGTTGATATTCCGCAGAGTCATCACGGGATAGAATCCAGGATTCGCGAGATCAGCTATAATGCGTTACTTCTGCGTGAAATGCGCGCCATCTATTTCATCTCGAAACTAATCGACGACGGGAAGGTGATATCCAATTCCCTCAAGAGAATCAATATGCACGTCATCAAAAATGATGCCGATATCGCGGACTATTCCAATAAGAATTTTTCATCCGATTGGGGAGCGATCATGGATCTGTATACCGATGGATACAAGACCGCCAAAAGATGGCTCTCAGCAAACTATGATAGCATAGGAGCGGCGCAATCCACATTATCCGAAAATGTCTTTGGGGCATATGTCTAAAAAACGCCCTTTAAATCGCTCGTTCAAAAAGATCAATCCGCAGAAATTAGATGCCATCAAAACTTGTTTGACACAAACTAGCAATGATGTACGAGATACGGTTGATATTCAAAGCATTTAGCTATACAAGGATCTCAATAAATAGGCCTGATCTTGGTGCCTTCTGAAGAAGCTCTTTGGTTCAATGGGCCGGTCAAAGCATGCTCAAGGACATTGGTACGCTCCTGTCGAGTCTGCTTCAGAAGGGCCCGGGAAAAGCCTCCATAGGTTAGTGTACTCACTAGACCTCTTTCGAATCTAGATAAAGGAAACTAAAAAGTGTAATACAATAAGGGAAGGGCAAGGTTTAACTACCAAGGTAACCATGAAGAAGAAACAATAAATTATGTATAGAAGATCAATTGCTACAGAAGGAAGAGATTTGGACTAAGATTCAACCTTA
>JAIRNI010000005.1 GCA_031258145.1 Holosporales bacterium | reverse complement strand
TGTTAACGTATTATTAACCGGGGTGTGCGAGAATCCCCGGGTGGGTGGGGGTTAGGGATGGTGTTTACTTAAAATAGCATAAAAAGCTTAATAATACGTTAATTTTCAAGAAATATTTTCCTGTATTCCCAGGCTTTACATCGCGCCAAATAAATAAACTCAAAATATTGATCAAAAGTATCCGCTACGCTTCTCACTAGTTTCTTTAACGTCCCCCTTAACAAAAACACAACTCACTTTTAGCGAAAAACGGGCGAGAGGTCTAATGGATAGACACTGATGGATTTTTAAAACATTTGGCTATAGCATGCCGAATTCCTTAGCAGATTCCCCCCAGGGCATCTCTAATCTCTGGATATTAAACAGATGCCCTCACATAACCCATTTCTCACGAATCCGGGTGACTATATATTTGCATTATCCTGTTCTTCTTGGTGAATATTTTCTTCGCTATTGCTTTGATTTCTTCAAACTTAATACTAGTGACGAGTTCTTTGATATTGCGCAGATCGGCAACACTGTATCCAAGGCCCAAGTTTAGAGCACACCATTGCATCACGTTTTGCGGATCGTCTTCCATCATTTCAATACCATCCAGTATCTTCTTTTTTGCTCGTTCGAATAGCTCAGGAGTCAGTAATTTCAGGACGTTATCAAGCAAAGCCGCCAATTCTTTCTTGACTACCTTGACGCCCTTGCCCTCTCGCATTATCGCCGAGATACTGTATCTTCCCTTATCGAATGCCCTGATATCGAGATATGAATCAATTGCATATACCAATTCCTTTTTATCCACCATATTCTGAGAGAGTATGGAATCTTCACCACGCGATAGAATATTCTGAATTATCTCGACGATGATGGCTTTTCTGGCGGTATCGATCCATTCTCTATCGAGGTTGTATATCGTATCCAGATCATGCATTCGTATTTGTTTGGATGCATGTTCCATGGTGTAGGTCAGGCCCAATTCACTTTGTTTCGGATCGATAATTCTCTCCCTCTTAACCTCGCCCTTCTTCTGAATACCTCCAAAATATTGTTTGGCTAACTTGGCGGCTTCTTTTAGGGTTATATCGCCCACGAAAACGATCGCAGCATTATTTGGAGTATAGAATTTGTTATAATGGGTCAACAGGGCCTGTCTATCGCATGCCCGTATTTGATCGACATATCCGATGCCGGGGTAAGAATACGTCGAATACAAATACAAAATCTTAAACGCGGCCTCGACCATGTATTTCTGCCGCGGATCGGATTCAACACGCATCTTCCGCTCTTCGATGATAACCTCGCGCTCCCGATTTATGTAATCTTCATCGAATAGCAGATTCTGCATTCTATCGGCTTCGATCTTAAGATTAATATCCAAAAACTCTTTACGGCAATAATGAGTATAACAAGTAATGTCCAACGTAGTAAAAGCATTCGTACTAGCGTTATACTTCTCAAGTAATGATTTAAGTTCGGCACTACTCAGGTTCTTCGTGCCACCAAACATCATGTGCTCGACGAAATGCGAGATACCAACGACGTTTCTTGGCTCATCTCCAAAGCCAACAAAATACAAGACTCCAAATACGACGGCGCCTCTGCACTTGTCATTAATGACGACTACCCTCAGACCGTTCTCAAGAACTTCTTCCTGAACATCTATAGGTGGACGTACTCTTTGCTCTTCCTGAGCTTGCGCTGAATCTTTGCTGTCATCAGCGGATTTCGAGACTTCCTTCTCTGCAAATGACGCCGATATTAAGGCTAAACTAGCAATCACGCATCGTATGGTATACCCAGTCATCAAAAGAATTGAGGGCAGGAGACACGGAGCACAGAAGCGCAGCGTACTTGAAGGTACGTGAGCATTCGAGCACCGGATCGACGAACCCACAAACTTTCGAGGGCTGGGGATATGAGTCAACTTTATCATTTCTTCTTCTCCTTACTAAATTCCCCGCAACTTACGAAATTCAATGTAGATGGATCGAAATATTTCTTCACGGCGGAGTTGACCTCCTCGAGGGATAGATTAAAAAAGTGATGGTAATATTTATCGACTTCATCGCGTGGTACACCCTTTTCCCTGCAGGAGGAGACATATCCAAGAGTAGCTTCAGTCGATCCAGTAACATCGTTCGAGAAAACCATCGTTTTAACCGTATCCAACTCTTCCTGAGTGACTCCATCCTTAAAGAACGTCGCGACTACCTCCTTAACCTTCTTTATGGCTTTTGCCGTATTCTCGGGACGAGTTTTAGCGCTACCAGATATAGCTGCCTGCATATCCAGATTCATCACAGTAGAACTAATCCTATACACCAACCCATCCTTATCTCGCAGTGATTTCAGGAGTCTCGAGTTGAACCCAACGGCTCCAAGAATCATATTCGCAACCGTCACGGCAAACCTCTCGTTCGAAGCCTTCGAAACTCCTGGCATGACGAACATAACCGTAGATTGTGGATTCTCCAATGGCACATGGACGTTGACGCCGGACTTACGTAGCTTCGTCTCCTGTTTAACGTCTTTAAAGTCGTTTTTCTTGTGAGAAATTGATTCGTAGATTGTTTTACATGCTTCGACGATTTGAGACTCGTCTAGATTCCCAACAATCGTTACGACGGCATTGCTTGGATCAAACATCTTGGCATAGCAATCATCGGCATCCTTTTTTGTATATGTTGGAATCTTTTTCAATACGGTGGCATGCTGACTTCTATACGGATGTTCTTCTGGGTAAAGTACTGCGTTCATCTTTTCGGCGGCCTTCTCATCGGTATCAAATTGAGCCTGACTAATGGATGTCACAAGACCCTGCTTGGAGATCTCTAGCTTCTCTTTCTTGAGATGCGCCTTCGATAGAACATCGCACAGCAGTTCGATGGCTACATCCAAGTATCTCTCGAGACAAGATACACTCACCACCAAATCATCGGACGTGGAATTGATGTTAATACTGGTCGCCTTTTCGTTTAAAAGCTTCTTGTATGCTATACTATCTCGAGATCCAGCACCTTCAATTAAAGTCGATAGAACAATGGTCAATAATCCGGGCGTCTTGTGGAAGCTTCTATTTCCTTCATTCTTAAAGATGATGTTAAAGCAGACCATTGGATTGTCGGTCTTGACGAACCATACCGGCTCTTTAAAGGCCGTCTTCACTTCCTTAACATCTATCGCCGCTTGGGAATATTGAATTTCGTCTACCTTAAAACTGGTTTTCTCACGAAAGACATCCCAGCTTTTAAACAGGTAGAAACCAGCGGCTCCGAATACTGCTAAAAACAGAACGCGTAATAGCTTATTTTTCATCATCAGTCTCCAGTAAAAAGTTAGCTTTTGGAAATAAATTGAAGAAATTAGAAGTAGTTGTCTCCGCGATCTCCTCGATGCCAACGTCACGAGTTGCCGCTAGACACTCTCCAACCAACGAAACATACGCCGGCTCGTTGGTCTTTCCGCGATATGGCACCGGTGCCAAATACGGACAATCCGTCTCGATTAAAAGCCTGTCACTCGGCACGTACTTCGCTATTTCTCTTAGATCATTGGATTTATTGAACGTAATGACTCCGGAAAATGAAATATAATATCCACGATCAAGGATTTTCTTTGCATCATCCATGGTCCCAGTATAGCAATGAAACACGCTGTTTTTAATGTTGAAATTCGACATAATATCTAGGATATCCGGGAAACATTCACGAGCATGAAATATATACGGCAGATCACTTTCATTAGAAAACGAGAGCATTTCCTCGAAAACTGAAAATTGCTTCTCCCGTGGGGGAGCGGCATCACCATAATGATAATCCAATCCAACCTCACCGATGGCAACGACCTTGCCGTGCGTCAGAAGCTCACGGAGACGCTCGATGGAATAATCTTCACCAGAATTTAGGGGATGAATTCCGACGGAGCAACATACCCCGCGGTATTCCTCAGATATCATCAGATTTTTCTCCAAAGTCCCGAAATCAGTTGAGACGGAGAGAAAGTACTTTACATCCGCAAGATTTGCAAGTCTTAATTTTTCTTTTAAATTCTGATAAATCTCATCAAAAAAAAGGTGACAATGCGAATCGACGAACTTCATACGAAGACTCTATCCAAGATGTCATTAATATGCTCCACGCAGTGGATACTCAGTTCTGAGAGGATTGATTTCGGAATATCAGGCAGATCCTTCTCGTTCTCTTTTGGAATAAACACGCTTTTTATACCACTCCTTCTCGCGGCCAATAATTTCTCTTTCAGACCCCCGATACCGAGGACTTTCCCAATCAAAGTAATCTCTCCCGTCATCGCTATATCCGCCTTAACTTTTTTGTTCGAAAACGCCGAGACAATTGCCGTACATATGGTAATCCCAGCTGAGGGGCCGTCTTTTGGTACCGCGCCCTCTGGAACGTGAATATGCACATCGCATTTCGAGAATCTTTCTTCGTCGATCCCGAAGACCTCGTATTGTGATTTAACGTAACTATAGGCGGCCTTGATGGATTCCTGCATCACCTCCCCGAGTTTACCCGTCGAAATGATGTTTCCAGATCCTGGGAGTAGCAGTGCCTCAATCGATAAAACATCTCCTCCAGCCTCTGTCCATGCGAGACCAGTCACAACACCGACCCTAGCTATACTGCTAGCCTCGAGCCTCGAGTACTTCACGACCCCGAGGAAATCTTTCAGATTATTCTCATCGACGCTGATATGCTTGACCTTCTTATCGGACACCAATTTCCTGACCGATTTTCTTGCGATCTTCGAAATTTCTCTCTCAAGATTGCGAACTCCTGATTCCATCGTATAATGAGATATAATCTTATTGATTGCCGTATCAGAAATCTCTAATTCCTGCGTCTTGAGCCCGTTTTGAGTCAGCTGTTTCGGTATTATGTGTAGCTTAGCGATGCTCAATTTTTCTTCTTCCGTGTAGCCCGTGAGGTTGATGATTTCCATCCTGTCTAGGAGGGCCGAAGGGATATCCAGGCTATTCGCCGTCGTTATGAACATGACTTCGGAAAGATCGTAGGCGACCTCAATATAATGATCCACGAAGGCCTGATTCTGCTCGGGATCCAAGACTTCCAATAGAGCCGAGGCCGGATCTCCTCGCCAATCAGCACCGAGTTTATCGATTTCATCCAACATTATGACGGGATTCGTAAACTTCGCCCTCTTGATTGCCTGCATTATTTTGCCGGGCATAGCCCCAATATAAGTCCTTCTGTGCCCCCTGATTTCAGCTTCATCATTAATCCCACCGAGTGCAATTCTGGCGAAAGACTTCTTGGTGGCCTCGGCGATGGCTTTCCCTAGCGACGTCTTCCCAACGCCCGGGGGGCCAACAAAACACATGATCTGCGCCTTCATTTTGGGGACTCGTTTCTGGACGGCGAGATACTCCATAATACGTTCTTTAATCTTCTCAAGACCATAGTGACTATGATCCAATATTTGCTCGGCATCCTGCATCGAGACACTCCCCATCGATGGAGCCCACGGTATATTCAGGAGCCAATCGATATAGGTCCTAATGATGCCGCTTTCCTGGGACATCGGCGCCATATTCCGCAGTTTCTTCAATTCGGACAGAGCCTTCTCTTTCGCCTCTTTCACCATCAGCGATTTCTTGATCTTAGATTCCAACGACCGTAACTCGTTGTTTAAATCATCGGTATCGCCAAGTTCTCGATAAATTGCCTTCAGCTGCTCATTTAGATAATATTCTTTCTGATTCTTTTCCACCTGCCTCTTGACTCGATTCTTTATCTTTTTCTCGACGAGGACTATCTCGGACTTCTCTTCCATCAAGAATATTAACTTTTCCAACCTTTCCTTGACGGATAAAGTCTCGAGGATCCCCTGGCGTTCGCTTATCTTCAATGGCAGATACGAAGCGACAGTATCGCAGAGTTTCGATGGATCCTCTATCGAAGAAACCGAAGAAAACACATCTGCCGGTAATTTTTTGTTCTGCTTGAAGAAGCTCTCAAAATTTGAGAGTAGAGCCAACATCAGGCCATCCAACTCCTTGATATTATAGTCACTGATCTCGGCTTTAACCGCTGAGCCATACATCATGTGATCCTCATCGATGATATCCTTGATGGATGCGCGATATAGACCATCGACGAGGATCTTGACGGTCCCGTCGGTCAGTTGAATCATCTGATCGATATGGCAGATGGTGCCAAACTCAAAGAGATCTTTCGGCAGGATAATATCTAGGGTCGGATCCCTCTGGGTCACGAGCAGAACGAGGCGATTGGCACTGAACGCAATTTCGATGGCTTTTATAGATTTCTGACGTCCTATGAAGAGTGGGACAACGAATTCTGGGAACACGACGGTATCCCTCAGAGCAATTAGCGGAAAGATAAGCTGCGATTCTTCAACACTGAGATCTTTCTCTTTCTTTTTTTTCGTATTTCGAGGCATACGGCTAAACGATTCAAACGCTATGCCGATATTGTATATCAGAGAGATACGGCTTGTCTAGGTATCGGGCACGAATCAGCATGGCCCGAATGCATATGAGAAACTTTCCCGTCTGATTCAGGAGGTTGCGAAATAGGTTTAATGTATACTCTCACTTGATTTTGGTGATGTTCGTGGATCGTAAATTCCGATTATGTCTCGTGATGCGTTAGATTTATCTTCATCGTGCTTCGTATTTGCCTCGGCTGGGTCCGGAAAGACGAAGATATTAGTCGACCGATACATTAAATCCTTACTCTTCGGAACAAGACCCTGTGAAATCCTGTGTTTAACTTTCACGAATGCTGCCGCCTTCGAAATGGAATCCAGAATCATTGAGATCCTAGAGAAATTGTGTTTGGATGAAGAGAATTTTTGTAAAATATATTTACGGGATTCCCTCGGCATTATCAATATGAATCAAGAGATCATCAAACAGGCCAAAGATTTGTTTTTTATATTTCAGGATGAGTTGCACGATATTAAGATCATGACGATTCATTCTTTCTGCCAGAATATTCTCCTCAAATTTCCGTTCGAGGCTGGAATCGAGGCGGATTGTGAGGTTATCGATGAAAATGAATCCAAAAATCTAATGAAGCTTGCCAAAAACACTGCCTTTGAATTGCTGAATGAAACTGATCGCGATGCTCTGCGTATACTATCGAGACTCATTTCATCTCAGACTCTCGAGGAACTCGTCAATAAAGTCCTGTCATCTCCGGCGAGATATATTGATTTCTTTAAGGAACACGATGATCTAGATCAGTATGAAGGACACCTCAAACATACTTTCAAATTGAGTGCTCCCATAGAGCTCTCAGAAGATCAAGTGGCCTTAATATTGTGTACCTTTAAAGATGTGTCATTAAACAAACTGGAAGAGATATTCCTGACCAAAACTGGTGCCATCAGAAAGCGTCTTCCGTCCGAATGCGCCGACATCGCACGGATAGTCCACGCGAACGATATCAACCGTAAGAAGCGGCTCTTAATTCGCAAGACGATCGCTTTCCTGAGGATCGTCAAGATTATCTTCAACACATACCAAGATTTAAAACGCCAAAATAATGTCATTGATTTCGACGATATTTTATATATGACGCATCAGCTGCTTACCAAAAGTAATGCCAAAGAATTCGCGGTATCAAAGATCTGCAATGCTATCAAATGTATTATGATCGATGAGGCACAGGATCTCAGTTCAATTCAATGGGAACTGATCTCGATATTTAGTGAGGACATTCTGACTGGTCATCATGATGACAAGACGATCTTCGTCGTCGGTGATATCAAACAATCGATCTACAGATTTCAGGGGGCCAACTACAATTCGTTGCTGGAGTTTTACAGAATGTGCGGGGAAGCCTTGAATGATAGGCTCAAGACGGTATACCTCAACATTTCTTATAGATCACTTCCAGCGATTCTCGATGCCGTCGACACAGTTTTCCAAAATTTCGAATTGGTGCAGTACCAACGGCACATCCCGCATAGGCAAGATCCCAATGGCATCGTTAAATTCATTGAGCTTACGGGAAAGGATAATCAGGAGAATGCGGAGCAAATCACGGAATATATCAAAGGCCTGGGAGCCGAGGATTCCGATATCCTAATTCTAACACGCAGCAGGAATGATCTTAGCGATAATCTACTGGCAGCTCTCGCGTGGTCCGGTATCCGTGTGGCCCCACCAGACCGTATTCTTTTCTTACAATCGCAATTGATCATGGATGTATTAGCTCTGGTTGAATTTTGTATAGGATTCAAGGAGATGGAAACATTAAACAAGTACTCATTATATTGTATCCTCAAAAGCTCATATATTTACAAAGTTTCACTTGGCGATCATGAGTTATATTCAATCTTTAATTCCGGCGATATTCTGGATTATATAAAAACGAAATATGCGGAGCACTGGGAGGTAATGCAGAAAACATTGCTTTGTTATAATAGCAATAACCTCATCGCATTCTTCTATTATATTTTAAGTAGCATAGTGAGAAAGCAGAGTGAAGACGACGGGGTTATCATTGCCTCGTTCATGGAACAGTGCATGAAATTCTCGCAACAAAAATCAAGCAATATTAGGGATTTTATAAAGTACATCAGGCAAACGGATGCCAAAATAAATATCCAAAATACAAAGAGAGACGGTATAAGTGTCTCGACGATACACGGGGCGAAGGGCCTAGAGGCACCGGTGGTATGTCTATTGGCATTCCCACTATCGGCCGATAAAGCCAAAACAAAGATGATATGTAATCGAGATTTGTTTCTTTTAAAACCGGCACAATCTGATTCCTTCGATGAAGTACAGCAAATATTAGAAATTGAATACGATGAAGAAAAAGAGGAATTATTGCGATTGCTATACGTCGCCATGACACGTGCCCGAGATGAACTTCATATTATTGGGCAAGCAGATGCAGGATTTTATCCTTACGCAATTCGGTAACCACATACGTGGGTATCAAATATAATGGCTATCAAATACGAGCATGAAGATCAGGTTTTGGTATCGACTTTAGCTCTACAACGCGTTTAAGGCAAAGTTTGCTAGTGCTATTATCAGATATTCTATCATTTGCAATAAAAAGAAAACTACCAAGATAGAAAAGTCGAATCCGCATATTGGAGGGATAATCTTGTGGAGCACCGAAAGAAGAGGCTCAATTCTCGCGAATAAGAAAAAATAAATGCGAAAGAATATCCCGTCTTTGTTTTTGACGGCTCCAAAAAATATGAACCAACCAAGGATGACATAAACTGTCAACAAATACTCAATGAATCTGATGAACGAAATAAGGAATTTGGCCAGGAATATGATGAAGAACATGGCGCCAGACTTTCTACAACTTAATACGTCTTCAACAATATCGAGCCGTTTTTCTTGGTTTCTGCCAGGGCTTGCCCCGTACCAAGCACCACGCAATTCAGCGGGTTTTCGGCCACTCTTGCGGCAACACCAGTCACATGTGATATTACACTATCGAGGTTCGACAGCAATGCTCCTCCTCCAGTCAATGTTATCCCATGATCGATTATATCGGCCACTAATTCAGGGGGTGTTCTTTCGAGGACCTCTTTGACTCCGCTTGCAATCGCTGACACAGTATCCATCAATGCCTCCGCGACGTGTTTCTGAGTAATCTCCAGATCTTTTGGATTGCCATCCAACAGGTTCCGTCCCTTAATTATCATCTTTATATCTTTGCTGGACTGAGTGCATACTGCCGATCCAATTTCTTTCTTGATCTTTTCGGCGGTGGCTTCACCGATGAGTAGATTAAAGTTCTTCCTAATGTAGCTCGTGATTTCCTCGTCCATTTTATCACCCCCAACCCGCAACGAGGATGCAAAAACGATACCGCCGAGCGAGATGACGGCGACCTCCGTGGTGCCACCTCCAATATCAACCACGATAGAACCACAGGGTTCAGTGATGTGCAGACCCGCTCCTATGGCCGCCGCCATGGGTTCCTCGATAAGGTATACCTCTCTGGCACCCGCGCCCTCGGCAGACTCTTGGATTGCCCTCCGCTCAACGGCCGTTGCTCCAAATGGAACACATATCACGATACGCGGAGACGCAAAGATCCCGCGGTTGTGCACCCTCTTAATGAAATATTTAATCATTTCTTCGGCTATCTCGAAATCAGCGATCACACCATCCCGAAGGGGCCGAATAGCTTGAATATAACCAGGAGTCCGTCCCAGCATCTGCTTCGCCTCATTCCCAACGGCCAGAACTTCCATCCTGTTTCGCAGATTAGCGACGGCCACAACGGAAGGCTCGTTAAGGACGACCCCCTTGCCGTTGACGTAAACGAGGGTATTGGCAGTCCCTAGATCTATCGCCATATCCGTCGACAGAAATCCAAAAATCCTATTAAGCACCAGTGCTATTCTCGAGTTAAAGAATTAACAGAGCCAATTATATATCATGCCACATCCAAAGGAAATCTCCCTTCTGATTCTTCTTACCACCCCACGTATTTTGGAAACTTCAGGATCTGTTTATTGGCTCATCGGTCAAAGTATCTGATGACCCCTGGGTAATATATCAGTTATATGACTGCCAAATGGGTTAAGTATATTACGTTAGCGGGCAAATAAATGCGGAAGAAACTTCTCCATGGAGGATTATTCTTCTGAGTAGGTGAATGGGATCGCGTTTGTCTGTCCATCCTCTCAAGTATCCAACAACGTTATCACGCGCCGTCGTTTCTCGTCTTTGTGCCATCTCGGCATTTATTGGTTCTTTTGGAACTGTTGTAATGACTGTAGTGGCAATTTTTTTCTCTGGGTAAGTTTGGATGACCGCTTCGTGGAAACTTTCTACACTACTCCTGATGGGTTGATACGCTCCAGATGCCAGTAGGTATATTGCGTCTATGTTCGTTAGGGTGGACATGTCTGTTGTAATAGCGTCACTAAGCCGTTTGAATGCCTCTTCCATTTCTTCTCCATTTGGGGAGACAGTGAGACCTATTAACAATTTGGTTCCTACGACTTTGACTGTTTGTGGGAGTGAATTCTGGATCCAAGGTACAGGATTGAGCCATTCCGTTATATCATAGGGAGGACTGTCCTCATCATCATAGGGAGGACTGTCCTCATCCCGAGAGATGTATGTAATGCCTGCCTGCTGGGTGAGTAATGCGACTCGCAATACGTGACGTAGTCTGTCTGGGATCCCAAACCAGGGAGCGGCTTCACGTTGGGCATCTATCATGCTCAGGAAGAATGATTCGGCACTTATCGTTGGAATTTGTGCAGTTGTGTTCTGGGAATCTTGTGGATACAGGAACCTGCTTCCCCGGCTGGACGAAACGCTATCATAATTTGGGATGATTACTAATTCTGTGGATCCGATTGCCGTGGCGAATGCTAATGCGCGTATGCTCCAATCATGAGCCGTTGGATCTTGATCTTGTATCACTGTCACGACTCTGTCCTCTGGAGACCTCAACATGAATCTTTTTCTGGTCTTGCTGATCATCTCTGGGTTTTCCATCGCGCTACTCGTGACCACTGCCAAATCCCCTAACTTTGCTTGCCCTCCCATTTGTATTGCTTTTCTTTCCCTGCGCCATTGTTTAGCGGCTGCGGCCCGTTCTTTCCTTTCGGCAATGTTTCTGCCAACTTCTTGCCAGTAGTCCGCGAATCCCCATGTTTCCATGTATATTGGGATATCGTGTCTCAATTGCTCAAGTCTCTCTTCTAGTTTGCTTAGTAGGCCTCGCCTCAGTAAGGACTGTATGCCACTGGATGGGGTTAATAGAAGTTCTTCATAGCCGTGTGCGTTTTCTACGGATTTCCCGGAGGCGAAGTATTCAAAAAAGTAAGCATAGTTCACTTCGGCTCCAGTTAAAAACCGGCCTGTCCGTTCGGTTGCAAACGCCATCCTAAGTTCTTCACGCCTCAACCATATTTGATCGGAGGTTGCCTTCCTAAACCAACATACAAGCTGGTTCAAGTTCGTTAGGATATCTCCAACCTTCATCCCATCTGGGATCCTCGCATCCGGATTCAATCCGGGACATCCTGAGAACTTTGAGTCTTGCGGCCTTTGGGAATATGGCGATACATCAGAGGAATCTGAATACTCATCATCACTATAATAATCGGAATACTCATCTGTACGGGAATCAGAATCTGAACTCCATCCCGCGACGCGGGCCAGAAACATGAACAATGCGGCTATCTTTAATATAAACATATTGATGAATAGGAATTTACCAGAACTTGAGCGAACTATAGCATACGTTTTGGATCCGTGCAATTATCAAAATGTAATTGTATTAGTGCGCGCAATTCGGTAAACACTTAAGTGGCTACCGAATTGCATGTAGATATCAGGCAAAATTGGTTAACCAAAATTTAACTAATGGCCTTTAGCATTTTACACAGGAGAACTTTGATGCGACAGTGTAGCAATGCCTCAATCATTAAACTCCTCTCGAAACCTTCTGAATTACTATTGGTGGAAGAAGATAAGGGGGCCAGAGGCGGAGCGTACCCGATGTTACGTGAGCATTCGAGCCATGGATCGACGAACCAACAAGCTTGTTCATGAGAGTTATGGATGGAGTTTACTGCGATTCGTTATTTGTTCGTGGGTCTTCGTTGGCTCAACAAGGGCTGACGAATCTCCTTTCGAGATAGAGGGAGTTAAAGTGGGATGCGCCTGCGATAAAAACAAAGGATGGGAAATAGAGCACATCGACAAAGACTGGATCAAAAAGTCTGGCACACCGCCGCCGCCAAGTACCGATGGTGCCCCCGGGGAGACTCGAACTCCCACATCCTGACGGATGGCAGATTTTGAGTCTGCTGCGTCTACCGATTCCGCCACAGGGGCATCGTCACATCAGGGATATTAATCAAACTACCAGCGTCCAGCAAGGGGAAATTGTCTTATGCTCACGCAACATGGTATACTCGCGCAAATAGCTAAACACTTAAGCGGTTATCAAATTAAGTGTCGATAAAATTGGCCGAAGACGGCTTCTAAGCCAATTTTTACTTCGGGTTAAGACATCCAATCAGAGACCGCTACATAATGTCGTGGCCTATTATAGAGTCAAGTTTAGGCGCCTTTTCGCATGGTAAAACCGACAAATAGAGCTACATGCTTGAAACGTATACGAGTAATAGACCAATGGAGCCAGCCGGTGACCGAACTATTATGCAGCTGTCTCTATCATGTCTAGTTCCATCTTCCTAAGCTCACTCAGGAGTATTCTTCAAATATCTGTAGAACATCATTATCATGGTATTCTCATACGGAGCATTCGGCCACGGAAGTGCTCCGGTCTGCAGTACCCTAGACATCGTCTCCAAAAATACACAAACATCTACAGGACACGGCCTCCTAATTTTGTCTGTTTTGAAGTGTTCCGGGGGTACGGGAACCAATAATAGCCACACGGCGGCTACCTGCTCCCAGCCATCCTCTAGAATAGAGACCACAGGCAGGGTCCCATTTATCGATAGATGACCCAGTTCCAGAAGGATGGAGGCCGTGTCTTGAATGGCGGTGTATATCTCTCTGTACGCGTATAGTAGGTACGTAGCCGGATCAAACAGCCCCAACAAAGCTTCCATTTCCAAGAAGGGCGGGGAAGCGAAAATGATTTCAGGATGGACTGGAAGGTCAAGAGACACGAGGCGTAGAGCCAAATGATCTAGGGGGAATCCCCGCAGATCGGGATTTGCCAAGTACTCCCTGATGGTAAGGGACAGAATCAGAGCCACCCTATCGCGTACGGCATAACTTGGATGAACCCGAGGAGGCGGGAATTTCTCAACCAACCGAGCAGCTTCCCGGAGAAGAGTAACTCCTTCCATATTCCAGGTGGCCAGCACTCCTTTTGCGAAATCATCGAATACTCTAGGAAGCCCGTAATTGTCATGTGGCTTCTCAGAACTTCTTCTCTGAGCACGGGCAAAATCGTCATCATCCGAGGAAAAGAGATTATAAGGAGGTTGGGGAATGTCACTCGAGAAAATAGAGGATGAGTCAGGGGTTTCGATTTGAGGGGGTATACCCAAACTCTTTCTGGCTGCCTGCACTGGAGGATGCGACAGGATCACTCCCTGCCCAGGTGGACACAGAGGAGGGTCTCCAGTTCCAGATATTATGTTCTCCCCGATACTGTAAGTGTTCGTGCCTACACTGCTATCCTGTCTGTCTTCGGTCCAGTCCTCAAATTGAAACTGACTGGCTATTCCTGTAGGAACAACTGACTCCAGAAGCACTATGGATACCATGATTCTGCTCCTATTGATTTTCATAAGACACTCCCGACCGCCGGCTACGACGGTGACTCCCCAAAGCTTCCCGAATTCAGGATATCACTTTATGTTAATTAATGTGGAAAATTTTGTGAACAGTACCGGATCATGTGAAATGCTATACTAAACCCATTTGCAGCCATAAATAATAAACACGTCAGTGTTTGTTAAATTGCGCGAATATAAATCCCAATGGATACCTGTTGCAAGCCAGGCCAGAAATCCCAGATCTATATATGTGCTGTCCTTAAAAAGTGTTTGACTGCTATACTTTCTTGGTAGTAGCATGGCTCAGATGGTGGGCGTTCGGCCTGTTTTTCAGGGAAAGAGAGTATGAATAAGGTAGATTTGGTTTCAAGTATGGCAAGTATTTCTGGGTTAAAAAAAGCAGACGCTGACAAGGCGTTGAGTGCTTTTATTCAGACGGTGACGGAGGAATTGGCCCGTGGAGAGGAGATAAGGCTCGTTGGATTCGGGACTTTCAAGACGATACATCGCAACGAAACTGAAGGGAGGAATATGCAAACGAAGGCACAAATCACGATCCCCGCAAGGGATATCCCTAAGTTTAAGCCTGGTAAGCAATTGAAGGATGCAGTATCTGGACTCAAGAAATAGGGAGTCGATAGTTTTGCCGATAATATTGGGCGATTGGCTCAGTGGTAGAGCATCTCGTTTACACCGAGAGGGTCGGCGGTTCGAATCCGTCATCGCCCACCATCGATTCATCCGTGGAGCGATGATGTTATGCCTGTGTTTCTCGATGAGTGGGTGCGGAAGAAACGGGTACCCCGAGAGGCCGGCCGATGATTTAGGGGAAGGGCATGTCCTTCATCCGAGTAGTTAGCTTTTTCATATTTTTACTGGTATCGTCGTGTAAACAAGCAGAGGCTGATCTTGTTTTGCAAGGTTATGGCAGGGATCCTGGGGTCAAGAATGTTGTATTCCGGAGTTCTAGTAGGGAGCCTGTATCTTCTAAGTCTCTTTTTGTGGCCGTTGATTTTTTGGTCCCAATTGGGGAACATATGTACGCCCCTCTCGGAAAGGGCTTGCCACTCGCCCCAAAGATTACGTGGGCGAACGCCGAGACGATCGAGGCGTATTGGCCGGAGCATAAAGAGATCACGGAGACCGATGGCACTAAGAGTGGTTACTTTGGATATTCCAAAGATTTTACTCTATTGTTGGAGATACGAGTCCTCGATCCATCAAAACCTGTTGAGTACAAACTGAGTTACGTTTCATGTGGAGAATCGTGTGTTCCGGTAACATGCTCCGGAACCTTGGAATACAATGGCCTCCTCCTAGCGGATGAAATAACTCGATACACCGGCCCATCAGAGATGACGCTCTATGACTTCCTCATCGCCCTTTTGATGGGATTGCTGGGTGGCCTCATTCTGAACTGCATGCCATGTGTCTTTCCAATCATCTCCATCAAAATTTTCTCGATTCTCAAGACGGCGGGGAATAGCCAAAAAAGCGCCAGGAAGCATGGGATGGCCGTTTCGCTGGGTACCATTCTAACGTTTCTCACTCTTGGGGTAGTGTTACTTGTTCTCAGAAGTACACTGTCAGACACATCTCAAGCACACTTGGGATGGGGCTTCTACATGCAAAATCCTCAATTCGTCTTCGTTTTATTATTGGTGTTCTTACTATGCGCACTCCATTTCTTCGGGATTCTCCACGTCAAATTGCCAACTCCAACGAAGCAAGTAATACATCGTTTTAAAGGCGAATATGCGAGCTCCTTTTTCAGTGGCGTCTTTGGAGCTTTTTCTTCGGCCGCGTGTGTTGGACCGTTCGCTGGGATCGCCGTTGCTTCCGCGTTGCTTCAGGGCTCTCCCCTGCAATCAGGATGCATATTTACGTTTCTCGGAATCGGGGCGTCGCTCCCGTTTTTGCTCCTCTCGCTGATACCACGGTTCGTCAAAATATTGCCTAAACCAGGAAAATGGTTGGCCGTCTTCAAGGAATTCATGGGATTCACGATGCTTTTCTCGTGCGTATGGCCAATATGGACCCTGACCACCCAGATCGCCCCCGAGACGGTGATGTTAATCATTATGTCGCTCATAGGCATCGCAATGTTCGCGTGGATGCTTGGACATTCCAAAAGCAATAAGATTGCGTTGACGATCGCCTTGGGTGGCATCGTCCTCTCGGCTAGCTTCGGATTATTCCTATCAAGAGATGCAGACAAAGAGCCCAGTGGGATAGTATGGGCAAAGTATTCGGATAAAATGTTTGACGATGCCATACACGATCACAAGCCAGTCTTTTTGAATTTCACGGCGTCGTGGTGTATGAATTGTCAGTTCAATCAAAGATTATTTAACGACAAGAAAATTATCGAGGCGTTTAAGAGAAGGGGTGTGATCACGATGAAGTGCGACTGGTCCAAGGGCGACGAAAACGTTACCAGATTACTCAGGAAATATGGGGCCGCATCTGTACCATTATACGTGTTTTATCAATCCAATAGCCCCGATTTCAAAATCCTTTCTAATATCCTAACGAAAGAAGAAATTCTAGAAACCGTAAATGGAACAAAGTGATGAAGATGAAGAATCAGGGTCTATTATTTAGCATATTATTATTCTGTTTCGTCGTCATCTTTGATCAAGCAACAAAATGGAGCGTCCTGGCGTTCTTAGATCCTGGCACCGTCATCAACGTCTGCCCATCGGTCAATATCGTTCTAATCCTCAATCCTGGAACGAGCTTTGGATTACTATCCCCCCATACGAGTACGGAATACTACCTCGTCATAATCCTCACGATCCTATGCATCATCCTCGTTGGGTATGTCTTTTTCAAGATGAAAACCCAGACGGAGCAAGTCACATGCGCCCTGATATTGGGCGGAGCCGCGGGCAACCTGATTGATCGCTTCGCACATGGAGCCGTCATCGATTTCATAGATCTGTATTATGAGGGCTGGCACTGGCCCGCCTTCAACATCGGCGACTCATTCATTTCAGGAGGAGCAATCCTCATTATACTTTACAACCTAATTGGCAGGAATAAGTAAACAAAAGTTCACAACAGACCCCTAGTAGAGTATACTGCAGAGACAAAAGCAATTAAAAGAGAAATAGGATGATAAAGAGAACGGAAACCAATAAGCTATTGATAATTATGATTATATTGTTATCGAGCAAAACAATGGCGACGCCGGCATGACAGGGTGATAGTTATAATCATCGGGTTATGACTGAAGCTTCCCCCAGTAAATCACAGTACAAATCATCCCGGACAATACGTCAATTCGATGCAATAGTTGCAGCAGGCCAGAGAAGAAAAATACAAAAGGGAAGTGGAAAAGGTATTCGGGACAGTATCTCCTTATCTCTCCCCAGAAGGCAGGAAAATAATAACAACAATAAGGGACATTCTACACAACCCACATCGAGAACAGATAGAGGACAGAGTTCAGTGAATGATCACTATATACGAAGGTGAAGGCAAAACAGTACTTGCCAGTCTTCAGGAATATATCGATCAGTTGCAAAGGTACGTCACACGATCCCAAGAGACACCGGGGGTAGCACCCTCCCCCGTCGATTCCACCCGGCAGATACCCAAGAGGAGAGCAGAATTACTTTACCAAATCCTGAGACAGTGGACGGCATCGGATTTGAACATTCCAGGGTCGGTAGCAGAGGCGTCGAACGAACTAAACTGGATAATCGAATCCCGCCAAATGGAGGACAGGTCCCAAATGGCAGCCGGGAAGAGTTCACAAGAGAGAAGGGCTCAACCCTCAGATTCCTTGGTGACAAGGGCTCCGGCTCCTCCCCTCCCCCTTCCTCTACAAACCCAACTTCTAACGGAGGCAAAATCCTTGCTCTGTTTAGTTCGTCAGATGTGGATATTGTCCAAGTACCCTCTACTTTCAGCCAACACTATCCAAGTAGCAAGGACACAATTTGTTGACGCATTGACAGAGCTTATATGGAATTACCCAATTTTAGAGCCAGGCGTTCAGCACAAATTCTAGACTCGTTCAGTGAGATAACTGCCCCCATCACATATGAGGGAAACGATAATCAAACCGACAACGTTGACTACGATATTGTTGATGGTGGCTCCGCATCAGGAGCAATGCGCCGAATATATAGGGGTTAAGGGAGTGGGCAAAAAGTCTGATCTGTCGCATACAGGAAGTCTTGTGACTCCGGAGGATTCGTTTCCGCCTACTGATCCCTCACTGGTTCACAGTCAGGAATACTTGAAAAAGTTCTAGGAAATAATGGATGGAGTGAAGAATCATCCTTTTCGGAGTCCGGTACTCGGTCCCACGGAAAAAGAGAAAGAAGAGATGAGAGCATGGCTGAGAGCTGAGAATGAGGATAGGAAAATACCGGATTACGATGGCTCTGACTGGCTCCCTTCGGACGCATGGAAAGAGGAAGAAAAACATATCGATATGGCGCTATGGCCTAAATGAATCTGTTCAGCTAACGAAGTCCGAGTGCCCTTACTGCCCACCTGCTTGCGTTTTGCCAGCGTCTTGAGGTAGGATTAGCGGTGTAGCACAGCTAGGATTCGTGGTGCATTTAGTATCATCGTGTTTCAGTTAATTCGAGATCTCATCTTTAAAGCGCTCAAGCAGTTTGCCGTATCCGAGGATATCGAGCATTTTCGAGAGCGCATTCTTCTGAATATGCCGTCTGATCCTTCTTTTGGTGATTTATACACCAACGCCGCCATGTTTTTCACGAAGAAACTCGAGGTGTCGCCAAAGGTCTTGGCGAACGCAATCGTGAGCGTTCTGGAAGGGTGTGACGTCATTTCTGGAGTTTCCATCGCTGGACCCGGCTTCGTCAACATCAATGTTAAACATGAATTCTGGCATGGCTTCATCAATGAAATTTTAATCAAAAAAGAAAAGTATAGTGAAACTGATCTTAAGCATGGCGAGACGGTCAATGTTGAGTTCGTATCGGCCAATCCGACGGGCCCCCTGCATACGGGGCACGCCAGGAATGCTGTCTTTGGGAGTGTCGCGAGTAATCTCCTGGAAAAGTTAGGATACGACGTTACTCGTGAGTTTTATATCAATGATCAAGGGAACCAAATCAATTCTCTGGCGCGATCCCTATATCTGAGGTACCTAGAAGTTTTGGGTGCCAATATTGCGGAAGATGCGTTTGGAGACGACATGTATTGTGGCGAATACGTCAAGGATCTCGCCGAATATTTATATGGAATATACCAGGACGGGCTCCTCAATAAAGATGAATCAGCATGGATCGAAGATCTCGGGAAATTTTCTGTCAAGAAAATGATGGAAAATATTGTGAAGGACCTGGAAACGATAGGCGTCGTCATGGATAGGTACACATCCGAATCAGAGCTATACAAACGAAGATTGCCGGAAGAGGTCATGGCGATTATATCGGAAAGGGGGGATACGTATGAGGGTATACTACCGAGACCCAAGGGTATCGACGACGATGGCGAGTGGGAAGAAAGGCCACAACTCCTGTTTAAATCAACGAAATACGGCGATAGCATAGATAGGGCCACCAGGAAATCAGACGGTACCTGGACGTATTTCGCGGGCGATATGGCGTATCATCTCGATAAGATTAAGAGAGGATACAGCAAGATGGTGTCCGTGTTGGGGGCCGATCATAGTGGCTACGTCAAGAGGCTCAAGGCCGCTGTTCAGTCTTTGAGCAATGGAGCCTCAGAGATTGAAATTAGACTATATCAGCTCGTTAATTTTCTGGAAGATGGCAAGCCAGTTAGGATGTCTAAGAGGGCCGGGAATTTCATCAGTCTGAGAGACGTCGTGGATAAGGTCGGGAAGGACGTCACCAGATACATGATGATTTCAAGGCACCACGACGTCATGATAGATTTCGATTTCAAGAAGGCCATAGAGTGCTCCATGGATAATCCGTTGTTCTATATTCAATATGCCTATGCTAGGATATGCTCGGTGTTTAGGCACTACACTACGAATTTCGGGGAGTTAAATGAAGAGGAGTTGTGTGACAGTGATAAGAGTGTCCTCTCGGATGTGGCCGAAATCAACCTATTGAAGATGCTGAGTTTCTGGCCGGAGAGAGTTAGGAATGCTGCTTTGGCGATAGAACCACATAGGATCCCAGGATGCCTCCAGGAGGTGGCGTATTATTTCCATGCCCTCTGGAACGTCGGGAAAAAGAATGCCGAATTGAGGTTTATATCGGCGGACGATAGGGCTGGGACGATATCGAGGCTCTCGCTATTGATGGCCACGAAAATAGTCTTGGAAGATGGGTTCAAATTGATGGGAATAACTCCCATGTCCGAGATGAATTAATTTGATGAGGATATAGATCATGAAACAGATTAATTTTCGCAAGGCAAATAACAAGCAGAATTATCTGAAGTATAACGATGTCTTCATGTCTCGCAATGGCCCAGATAACCAGAGCTACCATAGCGGGTACAAACAAAAACCTCGCCAAACTCCTCAAAATAACGCAGACTATGATAGATACGATAATCCAACGCCTCAGAAATTCCAACGTCCGGATAGAGAGGAATATGAGTATCCCCAGGATGATCAATATTTAGATCAATTTGATGAGTACGATGAAATAGGGCCACAGAATAGATCCAGAAACCGGTTCCCGGATGTACAGCCGATGCCCCGTGAGAGAGAGTACTTCTCGCAGGGAAGTAACATCATAGACGACAAGATGATTAGATATCAGAAGAGGCAGCTTCCACCATTGCATCGATATGGGAATAGTTCGAGAGACAGCTACCCGGATCCGCGTATACCATATTGGGATGAGGATGCAGATGACTACGAAACGAGGCGACAGAGGCAATTCACATCGTTCGGAGCGATATGGCATAAATTCATCGTGACGTTCGCCTCCATCCTATCACTAGTATGCATTACTTGGATCGCCTACAACTGGAGTAACGATAAACGGGCCAGCGCCAGTAGCATGCCCGTCATCATAGAGCCCGATCAACAGTCATTTAAGGTATTGCCCGATAATCCTGGGGGCATGGAGGTCCCACATCAAGACAAGACTGTTTACGAACGGGTTAACCCGAGTGGATCAAGGCAGAGCTTAGAGGAGAGGTTGTTACCCCCACCCGAAGATCCCATCGATTTAACACCCAAACATGCGAGTGGTATTAGTGGGAACGTCCCCGATATCGAAGAATATTCGATAGTAGACGATAAGACTTATTACATCAAAATATCGGCCGGAAAGAGTAAGCACGTTCTGCAGAGCGAGGCGAAATTATTGAAGAAGAAGTTCGCGACGTTATTGTCTGAGGTAAGTTGTGTTGTCAAAAAAGTCAGTAACGCCAGAGGAGAACAAAAATACGCCATTCTGATAGGCCCCTTCGATTCACAGGACGGAGCAGTGGATATCGCCAGGAACTTAGACGGAGAGTGCTATATAGTATCCGTGAGAGAGCAGTAGAGGAACGCAGTTTTAAACAAAGTTAGTTGTTGCAAAAGCGGTATGATTGTCGGTATAAATGGAGAAGCCTTAGTTTTGGCAGAGTTCCAATGGTGCTCATCTGTTGGTGGTACGAATACTCCAGGATGATCAGGAGACGATCTCATATATTCCGATCCCATATGAGCGATCTCAACAATGCTTTTTGCGAATAAATATGGTCGTGAGAATCCCTATTTATTCTTGCTTTCACTTTCTAAAAATTCATCTTTAAACGTTTTGAAAGCCGTGTCGAGATCCATGCGCTTCCTAATATCCGATACCAAATTACTAAGTTCATCGTTTTCGATGGTAATCTTGGAGAGTAGTTCGAGAGATTCCTCGAGATTCCCCTCATCCAAAGCATTCATCGCGGCCTTAAAGTTAGATTTATCGTCAGATTCAGAGGGATCCACCTCACTCTTCTTAGCGCTTTTCCCAAATCTGAATGCTCCCATAATGCTTTCCTTGATGGCCCGCTTTTGCCTTTCCCAGAACGATTCCTCAACCACGGTATCAAACATCGACATGCTGACAGAGGCAAACATCTTTTTTAGGGCTGATACTGGCTTCACCGTCATCTCACTAAATTTCATTAACTCATTACTTGACACGTAGTTCTTCATATTGATTTTCTCGGCGTTCACCGTAATGTAATTGTTGAATGGAGCCCCATCTTTAATCAAGTTTTCAAGTGAAGTTAGAAATTCCAGCTTTTCTTGTGATAATGCTTTGGCTAGCTCCTCATCATTTTCTTCATTCTTAACATTAATCTCGACTTTGATGGACTCGATATCTTTCTGCAACGATGCGATACTCGTATAAATATATGATGAATTTTCTTTATCGGTTTTTAAATCCGCTTTTATTGAATCTATCGAATTCATAACGTCTGCCAACGAATCCGACGTAACCTTGATTTTACCCTCCAAAGAATTGCACTTTTCAGTTATAGTCTGCAGTTCCTGATCATGCTGATTAGTCCAGACCTTCAAGAAAAGGAAGGTGCATACGAACGATACGAATGCGCTCGAAATATAAACATAAAACGACTTACCACAAAACCTTTTTCCGGTACGTAGATTCTTCTGCTCTGGAGCTTTTTCTAAGTTTTCATCGTCTGTCATCTTGCCCGCCGCATAATATTAGTCATACCTATATTATAACACAATAAGTAAATATAACGGAACCACTTTGTAATATCCCGAGTCACTCCTCATCAATATTATGGAATACTTTCTGAACGTCATCATTGTCTTCCAAAATATCGATCAGTTTCCCCAGGGTTACTTTGATCTCGGGAGAACACTGGATCAGAGTATTGGGCCGCCAAATCAACCCGGAATCTATTGGGTCTCCGAACTCGCTAACGAAAGCATCGCGAACATTCGCGAATGATTCCAGGGAAGTCGTGATTTCCACCATATCATCGAATTCCTCGACGTTATCGGCCCCCGCTTCAATCGCAAAATCCAAGGCCTTAGTAAACCCTCCTGGAATCTTCTGGTATATTAAATGCCCAATTCTATTGAAAGAAAACGCGACGCTTCCGGTCTCGCCCAGGCTCCCTCCAAACTTAGTGAATGCGGATCGTATATCAGAGGCCGTTCTATTACGGTTATCGGTCAGGGATTCAACGATGATGGCGACACCTCCGGGCCCATACCCCTCATACCTTACCTCATCGTAGTTCGATCCATCATCCGGACCCGATGCTTTGACGATCGCTCGTTCAACGTTATCCTTAGGCATATTATTTTCTCGGGCCAATGCCAGGGCGGCCCTCAACCTAGGATTAGCCGAAGGATCGTCTCGACCAATCTTAGCGGCCACCGTGATTTCTCGGGCAATCTTAGCGAAAACCTTAGCCCGCTTAGCATCCTGAGCCCCCTTCCTGTACATGATATTCTTAAACTGTGAATGACCAGACATGAGACAACTCCCAACGACACCAAGAATGCAATCAATGACACATTCTAGCAACTTATCCAGATTCAGTCCAAAAAAACTCGAGGAGAGTCCGGTGGCGAACTGTATAGCTAAATACTTCGGAAATCAACCATATCTCCTACCTCATTGCTAGTTTGTGTCAAACAAGTTTTGATGGCATCTGTTAATTGATCAAAAGTATCCGCTACGCTTCTTACTCGTTTCTTTAACGTTCCCCTTAACAAAACACAACTCACTTTTAGGGAAACATTGTCGAGAGGTCAATAGATAGACACTGATGGATTTTTAAAACATTGAGCTATATCTGTTCTGTGATTGCATCTCCAACCGCATCAATTATATTCCAGAGCTTGATGTATGCCGCTCTGGTGTCTGGAGCAACTGGGCATTCATCGGCATCTGCATTTGGGGATGTGCCTATCTGAGATAAAGGTGAAGGTAATTGTGAGTCTTCCTCCGGGGATTCGCTTATTTGCGTTCCCAAGGCCATGGTGACCGTGGTTAATACCATGGACAGAGCTATGAATGGTTTTGTCATATAGACACTCCTTTATTGTTCCCTTGATATTATATTATTATGTAAATTTATTAAATAAGTATTAATCTTTATAATATATCAAGTTAAATGCTTGTATTTTATATTTTTATACTTATACCCAACACTCGGAAGTTTGCTAGTTCTTAGTACAGCTCTTCGCCTGCGCGATGTCCTCCTGCCCTCAATTCTTTTTGTGACCAGGTATATGTGCAGTACGTCTTATGGGCTAAAAAATGGTTTGGCGCGATGCGGGCGCGGTGTTATCCTGAATTTCGTGATGGAGATGCATGACGTATACTCCGACAATTCGATAAACACGTAGGTGTTTACCGAATTCACTATCGAAAAAAAATCGGCCGAAGACGGTTTCTAAGCCAATTTTTGCTTCGGGTGATATAGTCAATTATATGGCTATCGAATGATTTGAGTATATAATCCTTCAGGGGCTGCTTTGCCGCTTCATTGAGACAAAGTACCCGACACATCACGAAATTCGGTCTATTAACACTTCATTAGCCGAGCTGTGCTAGAATCCCCGGGTGGGTGGGGGTTAGGGATGGTGTATACCCAAAATAGCATAAAAAGTTTAATAATGCGTTAATTTTCAAGAAATATTTTTTTGTGCTTCCATGTTTTAGATTCCGTAGGAGCAAATATAAAGCCAACCGGGTGAAATCCCTATGAATCCGGTGGCAAGCGAGGAAACAATGGAGCACAGACAAGCTTACTCAGAAGAGTTACTGGAAGATATCTATTTTCAGGAGGAACAATTATGCTACCAAACTTCTTTAGAAACTATATTAGCGGTAGAGTGGGCGATTCTAAATCGGCGCTCGTTTCATACAAAACGGTCCGAACGGAGACATCGACAGACTATGAAGACATCTCAGATGTGGGATACAAAAAAAACGTGGTCGTTTACAGGTGCATTCATATGATTTCCAGGACCATCGCGTCCGTCAATTGGATCATGCGAAAAATGAATGATTCACATGAGATAGACGAGATCATATATAAGCACGAAATCCTGGACCTCATAGAAAAACCGAATTTCAATCAGTATAAGACGACGTTTATGGAGGCAGCGACTTCTTACCTCCTGCTTTCTGGTAATTGTTACATCATGTGTATTCGAGACGATGATGGTATACCTGTCGAACTACACCTGTTACGTCCGGATAGAGTGAGGGTTATTCCAGGAAATAATTCGATTCCAGAGGGATATGAATACACCGTTGGTGCGACTCGGAAAATCTTTAAGGTAGATTCAGAGACGGGGTTTTCGAATATCCTACACATCAAGTTATTTAACCCACTGGATGATTGGTATGGCATGAGCCCAGTCGAATCGATAATGGGCTCGATAAATCAGCACAACGCCATAGCGCAGCAGAATATTTCATTCCTGCAGAATGGGGGAAGACCATCCGGAGCGCTGATGTATAACTCCTCTCTGGATCAGCAGAAACGCAATGACCTCAAAAACAATTTGAAGAATTTGTATGAAGGGGGAAGAAATGCCGGCAAAATCCTGCTGTTGGAGGGAAATTTTGAATGGAAAGAAATGGGCCTGTCTCCAAAGGATCTCGATTTTATATCGGGCAAGGAGGTGGCCTCCAACGAAATAGCTCTCGCCTTCGGGATTCCACCGATCCTCATAGGATCTATGTCATCGGCCACCTTCGCCAACTATAAGGAGGCGCGGTATAACTTTTGGGAGGAGACCATCATCCCAATCCTCAACATTATGTCGGGCGAATTATCCAATTGGTTTAAGGAACTCTTCGATACAGACCTGACGTTCTGGTATGACCTAGATTCCATACCGGCCCTCTCGAAACGCCGTGAATCAGAATGGAACAAGATTAGCGGCGCCGAGTTCTTGACGACCAACGAAAAGAGAGAAGCCTTTGGATACCCACCACTCGCAGAACCCATTTGATGGCAGGAGTGAGGCTTTAGCATAGAAACGATTTTTTGCAATTTTTAACTGTTTTTTAAACATTGTCCAATAGACTTTGTTCGTAAGTAAACATTAACGCCGGTAAGGACTACATGAAAAAGAGATCTGCATTGTTGGGGATAGCCTTGGTTGCTGGAGTAATATTTGGGATATACAAATGGGGAGTATTCCAGAAACAGCCTTCACCAGAACTGGGAGATGTCTCGGAGTCGGAGGAGCATGGACATATTGCGAAAATGGAAGAATTGCACGCAGACATATTGAGGGCAATCGTTGAAGCTGGTCAAAATGTTAGCGGGGTTGATCCGCAAGATGCGCAGGCCGAGCTTGACAGAAGGGAGGAACAACAATCAGATGAGGCGAAAGTCATCGTCGATATTTCAGCATTACCAAACGGGATACTTGTTCTGATAGCGGAATCTCCGGCCTCGATTGCCGGAATTCAACCTAAGACCGCATATTTCGAATTGGTCAAACGAGTCACAGGATTAACACATGAAGATATCGATGATCAAGATACGAGGAAAGTACTGGAAGCTCTGCAAAAAAAGAAAGAACAGAAAGCGATAGATAAGTGGGCAGCAAACGAAGATGCCGAAGCCGTTGCCAGGTTCATGAAAAAAGAAGCCGACAAGGATTCGTCATCCATTGCGAACGCTGCCTACGGATACATGAGGCGCGGTGAGGACGAGGATACATACGTGACGTACACTGAGCGTTATGCCAATCATCCTCACGCTAATCCACTCAACAATAAGCGAGAAGAAGAACATTTCGACAAAGTCATTCAGGAGAGCAAGAAATTGGATGAGAAGTTCAAGGAACCGGCCAAATAAATCTAATCAAGTTGGATAAAGGACGATCATCAGAATCTTTTAAGGCATCAGCATTCCGCCGTTAACTTGGATTGTTTGTCCGGTGATGTATGAGGCCTCTTTCGATGCTAGAAAGCAGCACACGGCGGCCACGTCGTCTGTGGTTCCCAATCGTCCCATAGGAATTTTTGCCAGGAACCGATCTTTGGCCTGGTCACTTAGTTGATCAATCATCGGAGAAGCTATGGCTCCGGGCGCCACGCAGTTCACCGTGATGTTTCGCTTAGCATATTCCAGGGCCACGGCCTTGGATAGCCCAATCATGCCAGCCTTACTGGCGCAGTAGTTTGCCTGGCCTATGTTCCCCGTTAATCCCACGACGGATGTCATGTTGATTATTCGACCAAATCTCCTGGGTGCCATTGATAAAACCGCACTTTGCATCAACGTAAATACCGTCCTAAGATTTAAATTTAAAACAGTATCGAAATCCTCATCTGCCATCCTCGAAAACAAGATATCTTTGTTGATCCCGGCATTATTTATTAGAACATCGATGGGGCCCATGAGATCCTCAGCCGATTTCACTAATCCTTTGGCCTCATCATGGTTGGACAAATCACATCGGACAACTCCGACGTATCTACCGCTAATTGACTTGATTTCGGATGCCACACCATTCAGTGCATCGATTCTGGTCCCAGAAATCACGACGTCGGCTCCACACGAAATCATGGCCTTGGCGATAGAGCGCCCGATGGCACCACTACCTCCCGTCACCAATACCTTGTATTCTGCCAGCGAAAACATCTATCTCATTCCTGATTAAGACCCAGTTTCGTGTAAGGATATTGGAAATTCGCCGCGGAAACAATAATGGACTTCCCACGTCATTCTCCAGAATCAGTTTCCTGGTGCGTCGATCAGGGGAAAAGAATGCTCACGTATATAGCTAAATGCTTTGTAAGCCAACTATATCTCGTATAGTTAAATGCAACGATTATGAGGCTGTCATATGGTTTGGTGAAATATAAAGCCTGGGAATACAGAAAAATATTTCTTGAAAATTAACATATTATTAAACTTT
>JAIRNI010000037.1 GCA_031258145.1 Holosporales bacterium | reverse complement strand
CGGTTAATAATACGTTAACGGACGATTACTCAATGGCATACGCCACCAATACTGATTCAGATGAGTTAGATCTAACGTAAAAATTGGCTCAGAAGCCGTCTTCGGCCAATTTTTCTTCGATATTGAATTTAATAAACACTTAGGTGTTTATTGAATTGAATTAGACGGTGATTCTCGCACACCCCGGTTAATAATACGTTAACGGACAATTACTCAAGGGCATCTGCCACCAATACTGATTCAGATGAATTAGATCTCACGTAAAAATTGGCTCAGAAGCCGTCTTCGGCCAATTTTTCTTCGATATTAAATTTAATAAACACTTAAGTGTTTATTGAATTGCATTAGACGGGGATTCTCGCACACCCCGGTTAATAATACGTTAACGGACATCATATTGCAACGCGCCTGATATACTCAACCCATATGACAGCCACATAATCGTCCCCCTTAACAAAACACAACTCACCTTTAGGGAAACATTGGCGAGAGGTCAATAGATATAAGCTGAGGGATCTGCGGAACATTGAGCTATACCGGGAATCTAATGTTTAAACTCATCACGAAATCTGCGACTATGGATGAGTTTCCTAAAGTCTTCTTGTATTTGCTCGTGAATTGGTTGAGGGGAGAGAGTCCCGTCCAATATCATGAAGCGCGCCGGGTTATTCTCGGCTAACTCCAGATACGACGCTCGGACTTCTTCATGGAACGATATGTCCATATTTTCGAATCGTGTTTCATCGTTTCCATCACGGGACATTGATCGTTCTATACCGATCTGTGGTGGAATATCCAACAAATACGTCCTGTCAGGGTAAGTATTATTGGTGATCTCGGAGAACACATTCGCCAGCATCACGGAAGATACTTCCTTGCACTTGCCCTGGTACACCGTCGTTGAATCGTGGAATCTATCACAGATGACTATCTGTCCCAGGTCTATTGCTGGTTTTATTTTTTTATACCAATGGTCCGATCTTGCGGCCAAATATAGGAGAGCCTCCGTTGTGGGATCCCATTTATCCGCGTTCCCAATGAGGACGAGTTTCCGTATGGATTCAGATAGCGTAGTGCCACCTGGTTCCCTAGTCAGGACGGCCGTATATCCCAATGAACCTATCCAATCAAACAGTAACCTCGCTTGAAGAGTCTTGCCGCAGCCTTCTCCCCCCTCAAATGTCACGAATAAACCACTACCACGCGAACTGCCCACCATACGACCAGGGGTCCCACATTTTCAATAGCAAGTGTATGCTTATGTTATAGCATCACGCAGGGATTACGTGCCATTTATTTTCTCTTATCACCGGCCTCATCGGACCTCCGGCTGACTTTATATTTGTTTTTGCGGAATATAAAATATGAAAAAGCAGGGGAAATACCTCCCGAAAATTAACGAAATATTAAATTTTTTATGCTATTTTAAGTATACACCATCCCTAACCCCCACCCACCCGGGGATTCTCGCATAACTCGGTTAATAATACGTTAACGGACGATTACTCAAGGGCATTTGCCACCAATACTGATTCAGATGAACTAGAGCTAATGTAAAAATTGGCTCAGAAGCCGTCTTCGGCTAATTTTTCTTCGATATTGAATTTAATAAACACTTATGTGTTTATTGAATTGCATTAGACGGGGATTCTCGCACATCCCGGTTGATAATACGTTAATAAACATAATATTGCGATGCGCCTGATACACTCAAACCATTCGACAGCCATATGATCGTTGAATTAAATATACTCACGCAATTTGACAAACACATAAGTGTTTATTGAATTGCGCGAGTATACAGCGGACTCTTACGTACATGTCCTTAATCTTGATATGGAAACAGACCACGGCAATCATTCGTCTGGAAGTCGCCCATCGGCTGGCTGAGCAAGAACGATACTCTAAGTGTTTCTAAGCGTGCAGGTTACCGACTCTAGGCTATCCCATGTCACTGTTATCGTTCCTTGTTTCACCGTACCATCTTCTTGGAACACATAACCTATGTCGGTAGGTTGATTAAAATCTACGGCCAATTGGACGCAGTTTGGTCTACTCGAGATGATAGTAGCTCCAGGTGAGTCCGTTGTAAACCGGGCGCCAGTTGGCACTGCGAGTGTCATAGCAAGGTACTGGGCAGTACCAGAGTTCGACACATCATCCGGGAATATAGGGATCTTTGTGGACCGAACTAAGCCCTCGGGCGGTAGGGATAAGAACTGTCCCCATCCAACTCGTGAATTACCTTTAGGCTGTACCTTTACACTTACACATCCTGGATCTTTTTTCGTTGTTACAGGGGCAGTTTGTACAAAAAGAGACAAGTCCTCCCTGAGACATAATAGACTTTTTCCGCTGTATATAAGTCCCCTATTTTTATAGGAGTATTCAATGAATGTTGGATTCTCGATATCCAAGAGGAAACCTCTCTCTCTGAATTGGTAAGGGTCAGTAGGTACATGAGGAAATATATCCGAGCCTTGAGAGTCTACCCCTGTTAAATTAACTGTATTCGGGAATGCGATGACAACAACGATATATGGGGCACTCCCTGGATCGTCTCGGTGAACATCTGCCGGGTTAGCTTGCAGTATACGATGTTGATTTTGGTATATTGTATCCGGTGTCCCGGCTGGATCGTCACCAAGGAGGAGTGATATATCCATTGGGCCCAAGTTCATTTGGTTTACAACGTTTTGACCAGCCTTGGCCGGACATAGAAAGCACATTTGGATGAACATCACCCCTATTGCGCGTTTGATTGTCATCGTTTTCTCCCCTTGCATTTATAATATGCTGATACTTCTATTTATAATTTAATCAAACTTAAGAACAAAGTCAAGGATTAGTTTATTTTATTGAAAAATGTACGTTCACACCACGGCGTAGCACGTCGTACCGTTAGTATATATAAAGCCCTCTACTATTGGATTATCCTCACTCGTACCGTCTTCTTTAACATATGTAATGGCCTTCAGTATGCGTGACATATACGGTTGGTGTTGACTCAATATCTCGACGGGGCCGCGTTCTGTCTCGATCGTCACCTTCTCCACCTGACCGCTAAAAATCTTTGCCTCGTTTGATATTAGGGTGAATTCAAACATTCTTCATACACCTCCTAAAAATCCGGATTGGAATAATCCTGGGACGGTGGGATCTGTGGTAAATTATCTTTCAGTATATTCCGGAATCCCGGGCGAGATTTAATCTTCGCATACCAGTCTTTTGCGCCCTCGAATTTGGTCCACGGAATGGCGCCCAAGTAATCCAATACTGAAATGAACGATGCCGCACAGATATCGGCCATCGAAAAATCACGTCCAGCCAGCCAGTTGCGGCGGTCTATGAGCCACGATAGATACTCCATATGGATGGTCAATTTGCTATTCGCCTGGCGGATGCTCGCCGGATCGGAAGTTCGATCTATACTCTTCGTGAATCGTTTGAGGATCTTCTCCGTGATGATGGGCCTATAGACATCCTGATGAAATATAAATGCAAACCAATCGACGATTCTCCTCGCTTCCGCGCGAGCCACCGGCTCTTGCCCCGTCAAGTTTATGTCGGTATAGACCTCTTCGAGGTACTCACAGATGGCATTACTTCCAAAGACAGCCGTGCCACTGATATCGACGAGCACCGGCAACGTACCAAATAAATTATATTCCAACAATTCTTCCGATGGATCCCACGGACTCTCATAAACCAATTCAAAATCCAGCTTCTTCTCTGCCAAGGTAAATCTGATTTTCCTTGAGAAGGCGCACAATGGATATTGAAACAATCTCCGCATTTCAAATTTGAGTAATTTCTTTCTGGCGGGCCGCCAGAGCGTTATCGACGATCTTCGAGAACTCAGTCGTTAATTCCTGAGCTGCATCGGAAAGCTTATGCATTTCATCCTCCCCAATTTCCCCATCTTTTTCCAGCTGTTTAATGGTATCCATGGCGTCTCTTCTGATATTCCGGATGGCGATCTTCGCTTCCTCAGCATACTTAGCGGCGAGTTTGGACAATTCCTGGCGTCTTTCTTCAGATAACGGAGGAATCGGCACCCTTATAACCTGCCCATCAACGGCCGGATTAAGATTCGCCCCGCAGTCTCTGATGGCCTTCTCAACGGCCTTCACCATCCCCTTATCCCACACGTTGACGGATAGAGTCCTGGCATCAGGGACCGAGACGGAGGCCAACTGATTAAGCGGCATCATTGATCCGTACGCCTCAACCTTAACGGGCTCCAAAAGAGCTGTCGATGCTCTGCCGGCTCTAATCCCTGCCAGATCCTTTCCGAGGACCTCTATGGAAAGCTCCATCTTGTGCTGAAAGGGCTTCAATCTCGCGTCTAGACTCATATTGATGACTTCGATCAATATTCGAAAAACTAGTGATGAGGGTATCAAAAAAGCCTCCTACTTGCCAATAGGTTTTTGTGATATGCTCAGGGTTCATGCATCGGCAAGGAATCTCAGAATAAAACATGAAGCCATGAATAATCCATTTGTCCATTTAAGAGTACACACTGCCTTCTCGCTGTGTGAGGGAGCCGTTAAGATCCCCGATCTCATGAAGAAATGTGTTGCGCTGAATATGCCGGCCATCGCCATGACGGATACCAACAACATGTTCGGTATCCTGGAATTTTCACTTAAGTGCGCTGATAATGGGATCCAGCCAATACCTGGCACCCTAATCAATCTGAAATTCAGAGATACCATCGCCCCAATCGTTTGTCTGGCGAAGAATAAGCTGGGCTATAAGAGCTTATTGAAGCTTATGACGTGTTACTATATCGAAAATCAGGATAAGGGGCAGTATCTCACATTAGAAAACCTACGTAAATATAGGGATGGATTGATTGTGCTGAGTGGCGGTGCCGGTGGGCCATCTGGTTCTCTATTCATCGATGGTGATCGCGAGGGGGCATCTTTATTTCTGAAGGAAATGGCACCTATCTTTGGCCCCGATTTTTACATTGAAATATCACGGACTGTTGAACCCATAGAAAAACAAACGGAATCGTTTTTTATAGAATGGGCGATGCAGAATGATATTCCACTCGTCGCGACCAATGATGTGTACTTCCTGGAGCAATCCATGCATATGGCCCACGATGCTCTATTGTGCATCGCGGATGGGACGTACATCACAACAAAAGATAGACGCCGAGTATCGGCTGAACATTACATTAAGTCCTCCCAGGAGATGTTTCATCTTTTCTCGGATATTAAAGAGGCATTTCACAATACCGCTGTAATAGCCAGAAAATGCAGTTTTATGCCCTGGAAGAAGCAGCCAATGCTTCCGCGATTTAATGATGATTCTGGGAAAGATGAGGATTCGTTACTCGAGGAAATGGCCAGACGTGGATTGCATAAGCGGCTGGAAGAGGAAGTATTCCAATATGAATCGAATAAGACCCCCCCCAAAGAAGCAATCGAAAAAGAGTATTTCGACAGGCTCGAATACGAATTCTCCGTCATCAAAAATATGGGATTCTGTGGATACTTCCTAATCGTTTCCGATTTCGTCAGGTGGGCCAAGGATCAGGGGATCCCAGTGGGGCCTGGCCGTGGATCTGGCGCTGGATCTGTGGTCGCCTGGTCGGTTCTTATCACCGATCTTGACCCAGTTAAATACACTTTAATCTTCGAGAGATTCTTGAATCCAGATCGAGTCTCAATGCCTGATTTTGACATCGATTTTTGCCAGGAACGCCGCGATGAGGTTATTAGATATGTCCGGCAAAAGTATGGTGAGAAGAGGGTGGCTCATATCCTGGCTCTGGGTACCTTGCAGGCTCGTGCCGTCATCAGGGATGTGGGGCGAGTTATTCAGATGCCATATGGACAGGTAGATAAAATCTCGAAGCTGGTACCGCAAAATCCAGCGTCACCGGTAGATTTGGCTCAGGCCCTGGAGATTGAACCTCAATTTAAGCAACTCATGGATGAGGATGACACCGTCGCCTTCTTGATTAAGACCGCCCTACAACTCGAGGGCTTGTATCGCCATGTATCGACTCATGCGGCCGGAGTCGTCATAGGTAATGAGGATGTGGATGAGCTAGTACCTCTATATTCAGATGGCGAATCGGATCTAGCCATCACCCAATTTAATATGAAATACGTGGAGAGTGCCGGATTGGTGAAGTTCGATTTCCTTGGCCTCAAGACGCTGACCCTCATCAGGCATACTTGCGATAATATCAAGAAATATCGTGGCATCGATATAGATATTTCCAAAATAGATCTTGAAGATAAAAAGACTTTGAGCATGCTGTGCTCTGTGGATGTCGTCGGAGTATTCCAGCTAGAAAGCTCCGGAATGAAAGACGTCGTGCAAAAGCTGCAACCAGACGGACTCGAAGATCTGATCGCATTGGTTTCGTTGTACAGGCCCGGTCCCATCGATGACATACCCAAGTATCTGGCCCGGAAACACGGGAAGGAGGAGGTGACGTATCTTCATCCCATCCTCGAGCCTATCCTAAAGCGAACGTATGGCGTAATGGTATATCAGGAGCAGGTGATGAAGATCGCTCAGGAGATGGGTGGATATTCACTGGCCGCGGCCGATATCCTGCGTCGCGCGATGGGTAAGAAAATTCGAGAAGAAATGGAGCGTAACCGCGAGATATTCATTTCAGGCGCGACTTCTAAAGGGATTCCTTCAGACGTCGCGAAACAAACCTTTGCCCTCATGGAGAAGTTCGCGAGTTATGGATTCAATAGATCCCACGCGGCACCGTATGCACTCCTAGCGTATCAAACCGCATTCCTCAAGGCGAATTTTCGCCACGAATTCTATATATCGATTATGAACCTCGACATAGGGAATGTCGATAAGATATCGATTTTCGTGCAGGACGCCAGAGAGGCTGGTATCACGACCCTCTGCCCCGATGTCAACAAATCTAGTGAGTACTTTACGATCGAAGACAATTCTGTCAGATACGCTCTGGGTAGCCTAAAGGGTTGCAGCCCGACGATTATGAGTGGGATCGTCACCGAGAGGAACGCGCATGGTGAATTCAAGAGCATATTTGAGTTCTTCAAGCGCACACACCATATCGGACTTTCCACTCGTCATATAGAGGCGCTGATACTTTCTGGGGCCTTTGATACATTGAAGCCAAATAGACGACAACTGCTCGAATCAATATATCTCCTGATGGCGCATTCCAAAAAGGCAGCCTCCGAATCGAAGCAGAAATCGCTATTTGGTGATGCAGTGAATGAGAGCCCATTACGAGATGTCCCAGAATATAGCCACATCGAGAAACTAGAATTAGAACGGAAGGCCGTAGGGTTTTACCTGAGTTCTCACCCAATGGAAGCCTATTGGGAACATTTGAGTAGATTTAATATTACAAGGAGTAGGGATTTTGGTAGTAGACTCCTTTCGAAATCTTCAGAATCAGAATTTATGGCAGGAGAAACGGAGCACAGAAGGGAAGTGTACTCGAGCGTACGTGACTCTTCGAGCACCGAATCGACAAACCGGAAAGCTTATTCAGGAGAGTTACGGTCGGAGTCTGAGGGCATGACGGTGGCTGGCGTACTATTAACCCGCAAGGAAAAGCTCTCAAAAAATGATCAAAAATACGCATTCTTGACAATCTCAGACCTCGATAATACGTATGAAGTCACCGTCTTCCCAGAACTATACGCGCGGAGCAACTCCATTCTAAAGATCGGGACCCCTCTGCTAATAGATATTTCCACTAAGGCGGATAGTAGTAACGAGAAATTATTGGCCTCGAACATCCAAGATATCGAATCTTTGATCAAGAAGCAAAAAGTGTTTATATACCTAGACGATGGAGCCGATATTGATGCCCTCTATCGATATCTCGAGAGCATGGAGGACGGGGAAAACGAGATCTCGTTCATCGTACGTAAAGATAACGGCAGAAAAATCGAAATCGAAACGAAATACAAAAAGAATATGTCGATAGACAACAGGAAGAAAATAGCGTCGATCCAAGGCGTGCATTAGAATGGATAACCATTTATGTGTTCATCGAATCGTGTGAGGATAACGAATCCATGGCATCTCCTACGGGATTTGAACCCGTGTTGCCGCCGTGAAAGGGCGGTGTCCTAGACCCCTAGACGAAGGAGACATGGATCTTCCTGGTGGGCTCAACAGGGTTCGAACCTGTGACCCTCTGATTAAAAGTCAGATGCTCTACCAACTGAGCTATGAGCCCACACAGTGATAAGTATAGTATGCCCAGGTCTTCCTCGTCAATTGGATTGACCTAGGCTCTCAGGGCCTACGCATCGGTAGACCACTCTCCTGGCTTTATATTTGTTTTGCAGAATATAAAACATGGCGGCACAGAAAAAATATTTCTTGAAAATTAACGTATTATTAAGCTTTTTATGCTATTTTAAGTATGCACCATCCCTAACCCCCACCCACCCGGGGATTCTCGCACACCCCGGTTAATAATACGTTAACGGACGATTATTCAAGAGCATACGCCACCAATCGGGGATTCTCGCACACCCCGGTTAATAATACGTTAACGGACGATTATTCAAGAGCATACGCCACCAATACTGATTCAGATGAATTAGATCTCACGTAAAAATTGGCTCAGAAGCCGTCTTCGGCCAATTTTTTTCGATATTAAATTTAATAAGCACTTAGGTGTTTATTGAATTGCATTGGACGGGGATTCTCGCACAGCTCGGCTAATAATACGTTAACGGACGATTACTCAAGGGCATCTGCCACCAATACTGATTCAGATGAATTAGATCTCATGTAAAAATTGGCTCAGAAGCCGTCTTCGGCTAATTTTCTTCGATATTAAATTTAATAAACACTTAAGTGTTTATTGAATTGCATTAGACGGGGATTCTCGCACAACTCG
>JAIRNI010000026.1 GCA_031258145.1 Holosporales bacterium | reverse complement strand
ATAAATTATGTATAGAAGATCAATTGCTACAGAAGGAAGAGATTTGGACTAAGATTCAATCTTATTGCAGGAATCTATAACTTTGAGATCAATTTATGAGTTTCGAAAGAGGTCTAATGTAGTTTCCATGTCTATGAGTTTACTCCCGCATCGTAAAAAATGAGATTATGGAATCGCGAGATGCTGTGGGTGCGGATATTTCTCCGGACTTGATCATGACTTCATTCATAAAGATGCGCAGAAATGCTTGCTTTTGTTTTGCTGTCGATAGATTCGTGAAACTCACTTTCCTTTGCAATATTCTGTGGATTAACATCGCATCGGCGGCCGCCACGGTTTCCAACAGACCATCCGCCATCGTGATGTCTCGGTAAGTCCTGGGGGATCCCGCTGTTACAGTCTTCTTGGGTTTCTTTTCACTTTCCAATGAATGTTTTTCGCCAAAGATGTCATGCTGTAATATTTCCATATCCCTACACAGTCTCCGTAAATGACGCATTACCACGTGAATGGTCCCCATATATGAATGCATCTTTATTGAGGCGATGAACTCCATTCAATAGAGTCCCTTTCACGTGACACTCATCTAGGTGAAAGCTCAACTGCACCTGAATTTCACACGGAACATAGGCCCTAATGATTTCCTTCATCTTTTGGAGTGGCGAAACCATTCGATCGAGTCTATTGCTCTTGGGCAGAAATCGTATATACTCCTCGAAATTCAATGGTCCGACCAGAACATTAATTCCCTTCATCGTATTCCACGATTTATTACCAAGTATCAAGTCTTTTCCCACTGTATTGAACCTATATTTTGAGGTGCCTATCGCGCTCTGCAGTGATTTATCGGCTGGGTCGAACGCCCCGATAAATTGTTGGATACGAACTGGAACATCGAAAAAACTAGATAGAATGATTTTTAATCCTTCGCTCGATCTGGTGCTCCTCCAAAAAAAACTATGACAAGAGATTTTGAATTGCTCTGGAATGAGGGCGGTGGCGAGGCTCTGATTAGCCACGGACAAACGATCTCCAAATCCCGATAAACTAAACCCTATATTTCCGAAGACGGAGTGCTCCAAAGAAGACGTAATACAGCTCAGGTCGTGCTTCTTGTGGAATTGATACCGTAGCCAATACATCCTCCCATTAAAAATATCGAAGAAATCGGCGACGGCTTGCCTGGATAATCTGTTGTGGGTTATATATTCCTCGACGTAGCAGGAGGGTAGTGACCCCTCAATGCCGGCCATACCCGGCAGATTCGTATGTAACTCTATATAATCTTTACTGAAGCATTCCGACGCGAAGATCGCGCTAAACTTAGAACTATAATGAATTTTATTCTTGATTGCAATGTGGATGTCGGCTAAATTCGAGATATCAAGAAGCCTCACATTCTGCCAGGATAGTGCGACATCTATCGATCTAGTGAAAGTGAACTTTTCGGGTGAGTGAATCAGCTTATCGACGAGTCGTCGACCATCGACCGCAGCCTTACGCACATTCTTCGCGACGTGGCTCTTCTTACGCTTAAATAACCAGGACACGAGAGCACTTGGCATTGGTTGCGGGGGCTGGATTTGAACCAACGACCTTCAGGTTATGAGCCTGACGAGCTACCAAGCTGCTCTACCCCGCTGCAAACAGACACCCACAATGAGTGGGCACAATGGACAGGGGTAGTGTAATACATTCACCTGATGAAGGGAAGCATTATTATCGAGATGCCAGGCAAAAGTCAGCCAGGTGGAGTTCCGATGAAACCGGTGGCAAGATCAGGAGACCTTACAGTGCCGAGGCCTAACAGTCGAGACAATTAGAGGGGTATGTTTCTTGAGGAATTGTGTGAAGTTCATACAATTATCAGGCAATGCCGCGCGAATATTCCGATCACCTCTTCTCCTCATTATGTTCAACGCCATATCTTATGTGTTACAGACGAATGGGAATGATTTCGTAATCCTTGAAGACTGCGTTCAAAATATTGAAGCATACAAGTTAATAGCCGATCTGCGGTTTGGTATTGGGTGCGATCAGGTGGTCGTCATCGGTAGGAAAACTCCCACAAAATACGGATTAAAATTTCATAACAGTGATGAGACGGAGGCCAACATGTGTGGTAACGGAGCGTGTGCCGCCGCCCTGTATATTATAGCTAAATGTTTTGGGGATCCCTCAGCGTATACCTATTGACCTCTCACCAATGTTTTCCTGAAAGTGAGTTGTGTTTTGTTAAGGGGGACGATCATGTGGCTGTCATATAGGGTGAGTATATCAGGCGCATCACAATATGATGTTTATTAAGGTATTTTTAAACAAAACGTGCGAGAATCCCAGTCCAATGCAATTCAATAAACACATAAGTGTTTATTAAATTTAATGTCGAAAAAAAATTGGCCGAAGGCGGCTTCTGAACCAATTTTTACGTTAGATCTAGCTCATCCGAAGCAGTATTGGTGGCGTATGCTCTTGAGTAATCGTCCGTTAACGTATTATTAACCGGGGTGTGCGAGAATCCCCGGGTGGGTGGGGGTTAGGGATGGTGCATACTTAAAATAGCATAAAAAGCTTAATAATTCGTTAATTTTCAAGGAATATTTTTCTGTATTCCCATATTTTATATTTTGCAAAAGCAAATATAATACCAGCCGAGTGGGAAATTCCGGTGAAGCCAATAATAATTGATCCCGCGAGGAAATTGACATATCATTTTAAACCAAAGCGGCCGGAGAGGTGTTATCCTTATGAGGCCTATGATATTGAGCGCTGTTCTGTGCTTGGCATCGAATGCGGTGTTTGGGTCTACAAGTAGAGAACGGATAATAGACGATCGTTTTGCCGAGTACTTGCGATCGTTAGATATCTCATCCTTTATGGCGTCAGATCCAGATTCAATAATTAAAGCAAAGCTAGTAAGGAGTATCCCACGAGTCGAAGCTTTCGTCTGGCAAACATGCGGGTGGGACTCGAAAATATTAGATCGAGTTTTCGTTGATAGCGTGGGGCCGGTCAACGTGGGCATGGGAGCCAGTGGTAGATACAACACCTACAATTTGCAGACAAATGGACCTAACCATGTTGAACTCTATCATGAGTACACGAATCAGTATTCGTTGAGTTTCGATGGGCAAACGGAGATCGGTCCACCTGGGAGACCTCTCAAGGGCATTTTTAACATGTCTTTTTACTTTCAAATTTTCTCTAGGGATGCCCTAGTACACTCTGCTGGTCAAGAGGATGGTGCTACCTGGTTAGCGCTGGGAGATGATGCAGCTAAGGCTCTTATTCCTCCCGGGAAAATAGCTCTCACACTATTTGATTTAAACAATGGATACAGGTTGTTAATTGCAACCTTGTGGATGTTCTGTAAGGTTGAGGATGGCGAAGGCAATATTGCTCGAAATGCGTGTACCCACGTGACAATTGGAGTTTCATGCATGTTGATTCAATTGAACCCGGTATGCCCAAGTGATTTCTTGCCCACTTGAGGACTAACGTTCGGCTCTAAATACTATATGCAGCGGGATGTCATCTAGCTCGAAATATTTCCTGAAACCATTTGAGATGAATCTTTTGTGGTCTTCACGGAGGCCGTTTTCGTTGCTGATGAATATGAGGAACGTTGGCGGTAATATGCCCACCTGTGTCATATATTTTAATTTAAATTTGACGGAGGCGCTTTGCAGCATTTCGCTTTGTTTGATGTCTGCGAGCCACCTGTTCAGTGCCGAAGTTTTGATCCGTATCTTTTGTTTCTCATAAATCGTGAGGACGGCCTGTAGGAGTGTATTGATATTTTCATGATTTAAAGCCGAAATAAAAAGGAAGGAAATATTCTTCAGTTGAGATAGGCTGTGCTTGAAATTCCTCTTCAGAAAAAGCGGGACTTCTCCCACGGCGTATGGAGTCCGATCAACCTTATTGAACGCCACGATGAGTGCTTTCCCCTCTTTGATGACATCCGCCGCCAAGGCTAGGTCTTGCCTATCTAGTCTTCCGGATTCCAGCGTCGTGGCATCGATCATCAAGATTACTGTATCGGAGTTCTTGTATGACTTCCTGGAATTCTGAACGGATTTCTTTTCAAGGATATCCTGAACCCGGTTGCGCCTTCGGATACCGGCGGTGTCCAATAACCTAATGCTCTTTCCTTGAAAGAGAATCTCAAATTCGGCACTCTCTCTGGTGAGGCCTGCAAAATCTGCCACCAGTTGCCTATCTTCTCCAAGTATTTGGTTTATCAGCGTTGATTTCCCGACGTTCGGGCGCCCGATTATGGTGATCTTAATGACCTCCTCTGGCGCCGCCCCAGCCTCTGTTTCCGGGCCGTTATATGGTATTCTGTCTGAAATGTTTTGGCATAATGCATCGATACCATTTCCGTGCTCGGCCGAGATACGCAGGACATCCTCGAATCCCAGCTCCAATGCTTCAAAATACACCTGCTCAATTCGTTTTTTTTTATCACTCTTGTTGATGACGACTATGACGGATTTCCCACATTTCCTCAGAATCCTCGCGATTTCTTTATCGTATGCCGTGAGGCCAGTGCTTCCATCCAACACAAATAGAATGAGATCAGTACTCGCGAGCAACTCATTAATCTTCCGTGAAATACCATCCAATAAAAATGAATCCGATTCTTCGTAATCGAACATTCCGGGTGAATCCGTGAGGATCAGTTTTTTCTCGTTGATCATTATTTCCTTAGACT
This sequence comes from Holosporales bacterium, assembly GCA_031258145.1. Taxonomy (GTDB): domain Bacteria; phylum Pseudomonadota; class Alphaproteobacteria; order RUG11792; family RUG11792; genus JAIRNI01. The sequence goes on along the minus strand of JAIRNI010000026.1, from coordinate 8,125 downwards.
TGGCATCGCGGGTGACCCCACAACGATCGAACGTTATCGCGTCTCTCGTGCCCGTCAAGCGATTAAAAAGGGTGGACTTGCCAACGTTGGTTCGGCCGGCTATCAGAACTCGATATTCATCCGATGGCATACAATTTACCCATCTCCGACACGGCGAACATTAATTTGTCCACTATTATCGGGGCTCTGGCGAATGGCAATTTTGCGAATACATCTTTTTTCTTCAGGTTGCCTGTTGATGCATCGAAATATACCATATCTCCGCCATCGCTGAATACGACGACGCTACCGTTGATGAGCACTGGTCCAATCCATTTGACTCTGTTTTTCTTGGAGCGTTTGTTATCGCAGAAGTCCTTGACATCCGTCGTCCATTTAACCCTTCCGGTCTTCAACGATATACATGAAAGAGTATTATCATTGCTCAAAATGAAGGCCCAATCTCTAATGACGGCTGGGGTGAGGGTGGTCCCGAAACTCTGTTCCCAGACCCTGATGCCAGTAGTGACATCGATCATGGCCGCCCTGGATTCAGATGTTAATACCAATGCAAATCCATCTATAACGACTGGAGATGCGGCGATGTGAGATATCATGCTGCCACTATCCGCCATGCTCCCAGAAAATAATGTGTCAGTCCAGAGCTCGGCGCCATCTTGCATATCGATGGCCAGAATATCCCCAGAGGAATATGTGCAAATCAGTGAATTCCCCGTGACGGCCGGGACGCTGGCTTCACGCATGATCGTCTGTTCCTGATTCATAGTCTTGCCCCACAACGTATTCCCATTTCGTGGATCAAGGGCAAACGTTTGATTATTGATGGCGGTGACTATTATATTTCCGGGAACGTATAGAGGTGGGCCCTTCATCGGGAACTTTAGATTCACATTCCAAAGTTCTTTCCCAGTCTTGGCATCGATGGCGAGGACGTGCCCGATGTTCGTGCTGACATACACGACTCCGTTGTCGGCCGTCAATCCGCCTGAGAATGAGCTTTCATCTGGCTGTTTTGCAACCATCCTCTTCCAGACAATCTTCCCGCTACGCTGCTCGACGCAATTGAGCTCCCCGATGGCATCGATCGCATACAAAAGATTACTGTAGGCGATGATATCCGAGCATATGGGACCACGACCTATCGATGTCTCCCACAGTAATTTGGGTTTATGGGATAGTTCATGATTTATCGCGGTATGCTGTTTGTTGCCCATAACATCGACGAACCAATGCTCCCGGGACGCGGGTGGTAACTGCACGACTTGTCCCATTAGATCAGGATCGATCCCGCTCCTCGTATCCACCATCGATGGAATACCTGAGATCGGCTCCCGCTTCCCCGGCAACTTTTCCTTCTTGTCACAGGCCGTCATTAATACAGCCGCAACACAGCACCATGTGAATAAAACTTTATTTCTCACCATCATCGCTTCCCCTAAAACATATTCGCCAGATCCCTGGCTCGTTCACCCATACTCTGCGGAATTTCCGGAGTCTTGGCGAGTTTAAGAAGCACCTCTTTGGCTAGATCATTTTTCCCGTCTTTGATGTAGCAAAAAGCCAAAGCTTCTATCGCGAACATTTCCCAAACTCCATTTACGCATTTAGTTGATAAGTTCTCTATGAATCCGTCCAGCTCCTTCATGATATCTTTAGGTGGCATGAGATCGATGCAGGTATTGACGTACAATATATACGCCAACTCCTGAAACATTTTATCCGCCTTTTTATCTTCAGAAATTTGCTTATATTGATCGATCGCGGCCTTATCACCCTTTTCTCTAAGAATAGCCGCATACATCATCTTGGACAACGTCTTATACGGCTCCTTCGCCGAGGAGGCGAGCTCCTTAATCTGAGGCAGCGCCTGATCCATATGCCCGGCATTCAGGAGATTCTGTACCATGGAATAACGATGAGATATGGCCTCTATTTCGGAAGAAGTCCGCTGCTTCCACATGTTGTAAACCCCAACGCTGAGTATACATCCTACGAAGACACACGAAACGAGCTTCCCATACTTATTCCAGAGCATCTGCCAGTTTTCATTCCGAATTTCTTCTTCGATACTCTCGACGAACACATCGAACTTGGGGGCAGAAGTGTTGGAGTCGTTTTTTTTATCATCCATCGATGAATGGCCTAAAAATGGATAACGAATATGGGTATGTTACAACAAAACCTTAGGCTAGAGAAGGGATTTGACATCTCGATTTTAAGAATTAGTAAATTCTTTGAATTTACCGAGCAGCTTTACAGGGGCGATCAGAATTACAGGAAGAAATTTGAAGGATGCCCCTGATAGTTTGCTTATAAAATCATGCGTTTTTCACTACGAATTCGAATTTATTCATCCGTTTTTGACATTGAGCCTGTTTTTGCACAGTGCCTCAAAACTTGCCGACTAAAATCTGGACTATACGCCATGATGATCTCACGAGAAATATTCAACAAAAACACAGTGTACTTTTAGGGAAACAATTGGTGAGGAGTCATCAGATAGACCCTGACGGATCCCCAAAACATTTAGCTATATATAACCCTGAGAGGATTGTTGTAAAGGCAATGTGTATCTTGTAACAATACAATCATGAGAGTTAAGCTGATCATTGAATATAACGGAACGGGTTTCTGCGGTTGGCAGAGACAGGCGGACCTCATATCTGTACAAGAGACACTAGAAAGATCAATATCGCTAGTCCTCGGCAAAAAGGAAGTAATTGGGCTATTTGGGGCTGGGAGAACGGATGCTGGGGTCCACGCATTGGGACAGGTCGCACATTTCGATATTCTTTCCGATGATTTGGTTTCGAGGTGGGAACACGATATCGACAATATACCAAAGGCAATTAACTCCTACCTAGTGGACCAAGACGTGGTGGTCTTACACGCCGAAATAGTTCCTTCTGATTTTCACGCACGTTTTTCCGCGAAGATGAGATATTACGAATATTTAATATATAACCGACGAGAACGATCTGCGTTTCTAAAGGATCGAGCTTGGCACCTTCCGCAGAAGATTGACGTCAAGAAGATGATCGAGGCCTCACGTTATTTTATAGGGCACCATAATCTCGATTCGTTTCGGTCATCTCAGTGCAATGCACAAAATCCGATGCGGACCATATCGAGCATTGATATTCAACGGCTCGATAAAATGGTCAAGATATCCATAGCGTCAAAATCATTCCTGCATAATCAGGTACGTATTATGGTTGGCACTCTAGTACGAGTCGGCGAAAACAAGATGCAATCCGAGGATATAAGGACTCTCTTAATGATACAAGACAGAACAAGAGCTGGACCAACGGCTCCACCACACGGGCTATATTTCAAAAAAGTTAGCTACGACATCGAAGAAAAATTGGCCGAAGGCAGCTTCTGAGTCAATTTTTTTGCTTTAGATCCCCCACCCAGTAACTCTCCAGAATAAGCTTATTGGTTCGTTCAGCAATTCCGATGCGAAAGAGGGGGTAACTCCTGCGAGTTACCACACCTATTCGCAATTCAGGGCTTATTTCGCTATCCCCATCTCTCGTAGGAATCCATCTACTTCATTTTGATTTTTCCCCCATTTTAGTTGAAGCAAGGAATTAGGCTCTTCATCTTTGTCCAGCCATTGAGCTAATGCGGGATCGGGCTTTTCTGAAAGCACCTCTGACCTGAGGCAGAGATCAACTTTGAGAGATTTAAGCGCTGTGTCGAATTCTATAAGGAGTTCTTTGCAGGCATTCACTGTTTCGTGGTGTTTGAAATGTCCGAACGCATATGTAAACGTGTGCAGATTTGATCCCATTTCGTGGCTAGCCACTATACGAACAACGAATTGTTTCCTAAGTTTTTGGGCTGCGATTATTCCCTCTTTCAGTTCTGAGTCGTTTCCATTCGAGCGCAGTTCAACGATGTTCTGAAGACCCTCAATTACTTCATTTAGTTGGAAAAATTCTGGTGGGGGTTGATCACCAAATGCTGCCTTTATTTTGTTTTGTGTCTCTTGGGTAATAAAATCGTTTGTGATAAATTCTGTTGATGCAAGGACTTGCCCCTGCAACAAGATCAGTGCCACGCCCGTTACAACCCGTTTTAACATCTTCATGGATTTCTCCTGCTTGAATATAACTAACTATCGAGCGACATTGTTTCATATATTTTCTCTATAGTCAACAAATTATATTTTCTTTAAAATACGTTGGAGCTGGTAACTTTATTTTAATAAGTCTATCATCATTTTTCTTGAAGCATACATATTCCGCGTGGAGGCACAGATGCTCGTACTTTTGGCCCCCGTATTTGTTGTCTCCCAATATGGGGCATTTTAGCGATGCTAGATGTACCCTGATTTGGTGCGTTCTGCCCGTCACCGGGATGGCCGAGATCGTTGTATGTTCGCCATCGGTCCGTAAAATCTCATACCTCGTAATGGCGGATTTGCCCTTCATATGGTCTATTATTGTGCGTTCTGGTATCCTCAAAAGCGGCGAATTAATAACCCCGCTTTTGGATGGCAATTGCCCGGTGATGATTGCCTTATACCGCTTCTCCACGCGTTTATTCTGGAAGAGAAACAGCATATACCGGGCCGTACTGGCGTTCTTGGCCAAGATAGTAATGCCACTAGTATCCTTATCGATTCTATGGACTAGCCTGGCATTGTTGGTGTATCCCCGAGCCATGACATCCACCGTCATCTCTGTTTTCGATCCTTTCTGGACGGCGAGACCCGATGGTTTATCGATGATGATTAGATCGTCGTCCTCGTATACTATCATTTTCCTGAATCTTTCGATGAGGTGATCGGAACACTCACCATGAGGTGCATCCGCATAGTCTTTAAAGCTTTTTAAGATGGCAGAATGTACACAGAGTTCGATATCTTCTGGCACCTTATCGGATGCCTTGGCCTTGGCTCCATTCACCAGGATATCCTTGTTCCTGAGGGCCCGTTCTATCATCGACTGCGGTATCGATTTCCCAAATCTATTCCTGATGACTTTATCGAGACGAGTTTTGGTGAAGTCCATTAAATGGGGCCAGGCGCAATCTCGAAGATATGAAGAACATTCGTTTCGCCGGAGGCTCTGAAGGGAATCCCCGCGACGAGGGCAACTCTATCTCCCTCAACCCCGCCAAAATGCTGGATCAGAACATCCTGAACAACCTGCCGCATCTGAGAAAAACTGAAGATCTCATCTATCATGAGGGAGGTCACTCCCCAAACTAAAGACAATCTCCTCATAGTCTGCAGATTGGGTGTCAACGCGATGATCCTGGCATTCACCCTAGAATTCGAGATTTCTATTGCGGTGCGCCCGGTTTCTGTGAATGCCACGACTGAGCTGATGCCTTCTCTTTCGACGGCGGCCTTCACGGCCCGCGACATGGCCGTCAGATTATTCGAGACCTCTAGAAAGGATAAACCGTCATTTTCCGCTCGTTGAGCAATGCTCGCCATGATCCTGACGGCATCAATGGGGTGATCACCAGAGGCCGTCTCGGCCGAGAGCATCACGGCATCCGCCTTGCAGCCAACGGCGAAGGCGACGTCCGTCACCTCGGCCCTCGTCGGAATATGACAACCCACCATAGATTCCAGCATCTGAGTCGCGACGATGACTGGCTTACTATGGTATCTGGCACGCTGTATTATCCTCGTCTGGATGGCTGGGATCGATTCGAACGGCAACTCGATGCCTAGGTCTCCCCGAGCGACCATCACCGCGTCCGATACCTCCAATATAGCATCCAATTTCTCTACCGCCACAGGTTTTTCGATCTTGGCGATGATCCCGACGTCGGCATTGATAAACGATTTGGCATATAAAATGTCTTCGGCCGATTGAACGAAAGAAATCGCCACCCAATCCGCGGTGATATCATGGAGTACCTCTATATCGGTTTTGTCTTTCTCTGTTAGGGCCGAAATCGGCAAGACAACATCCGGGACATTGACGCCCTTCCTGTTGGAAAGAACCCCGCCTTCAATGACATCGGTTTCGATGGTATGCCCATCGTTCTTCAATACTTTCAGTTTGATTTTCCCGTCGTCGAGGAAGATATGCGTTCCACTAGATATTGCATTGAATATTTCTGGATGCGGGAGTTTTACTCTGATCTGACTGCCGACATCCGGATTAAGATCCAGTAGGAACTTAGAGCCAGCCATTAAGGTCACCTTTCCATCATCGAATCTTCCGATCCTCAATTTTGGCCCCTGCAAATCCATTATGATGCCGATGGGATGCCCGACCTCATCCTCGGCCTCTCGGATACTCTGCGCACAGCTCTTGTGAAAATCATGTGAACCATGAGAGAAATTTAGCCTGAATGCCCGGCATCCCGCCGAAGCCAAACTCCTGATGGTTAATGGCGAGCTACTCGAAGGACCGAGAGTCGCCACAATCGTAGATCGCAACATACGTATATACTGTCAAAATACCCTCCCAAGAATATACCAAAAAAATCCCCGCGAGCAAAAGGGGTTTTAAAAAAGAGAAAACCTGTGACTTAACTAATGCACTTTCGATTTTAAACCAAATACACTAATATGAATAAGAAGACGTATAATTAGTGACTTAATGAAATGTTTATATTTAAGATATCCGCATTATTCCTTATGATGGCGAACGTTGTGGGATGGAGCACCCATTGGGAGTTCGCAGCTGATTTTGAACCCTTCCAACTAACTGAATCAGATGATGATTCATATGAAGAAGACGCTCATCATTTTGAAGTATACAGGTACACAACATTCACAGACTTTTGTCAGCGAAAGGGAAAAGACTTGAACGCAAGAGCCGGGGATGGGTCATCGATGAGGAATAATGTATTGGCAATAGACCAACTCGTAAAATGGTTTTCAACAGCAGACTACCATGCCATCGAAGGAAAGTACGTAAGCCTCACGAACGCAATTAGAAACGAATGGAAAGGAAAAACATTCACTGGAGCCAATCTGAACTACTTATTCTTTTTCGAATACATAAGAGCATCGATCGGAGGGCAAAGCTCTCAAGACCCAGACCTTATGGAACAAGTCTATCGTTACATCCAGCGGGACGTCGATCTTGGAGAAGGAAACAAACAAGATTCGAGAATGAAACAACTGAGACACGATATGCCCATTTACATGGAAGCATACGGGTTCAATGAATACTGGGGAGAAGTAGGGGATGAAATCACAAGACAAATTGAAGAATCAGAGTTCGAAAAACAACAAGAGGAACTACAAAAATTAGAAAACACAGGAAAGGACAAGCAATTAGGACACTTAGTGGTTGTAACGGATTCAATGATGAGGAACGCACAAATACAAAAAGAAATCAAAGAACTGTTCGAGACAGAATATGACTTCCACAAGAAAATTCACTTGATACAAGACGTAGGATTTCGAAAGCAAGAAACCCACTATCCTCCAATAAAATCCCTAGAAGCGGACACGAAGTCCGAGTATGATTTTGCGATAGCATCAGGAGCCAGGCGCCTCTCCATAACACCAGCGAAAGAGTATTCAAAGACGGACCAAGACTGCAGCATATTAGGTGAAGTGAGTTGCAAGCAAGCAACCATCACCAAGACATTCCAGATCCCGAGGTATACTAGCCCAACGCTCATAAAATTCTATGCGCCGTATCAAGTTGCATGGACGTCCCTAGCAAGGCAAATGGATGGGACTGACGACATCTTGAATGTTACCCTATTATCCACACTCCTAACTAAATCCCCCGAACACATTTCTGGGGAAGAGTGGGCCAAAGAGCAGACGCACATAACAGATATACAGACCAACATTCTCTCAAGAATAGATATATATCCTGAACCCTGGCAGGGGTTCAGAGACAAAAGCATCACCGGATTTCCAGTTACAGACGACCGGGAAGAGACAGAGAAGCAGGTCAGGAACGCCATGCAGAATGCGGCGCACATGGCTAGGAGTAGATTCCCACCAGAAGAGACAATAATCATGGTATCTGGCGGGATGCAGCCAATAAAGGAAAAGCTAGAAGGAGTGAGGAAGCAAATCACAGACCAGGGGATTAAACTCCCCCTCACCGTCATCACGATAGACCCACAAGAGCGACCAGCATTGAAGAGCGAATACGATGATAATCCAAATGCACACTGGATC
>JAIRNI010000020.1 GCA_031258145.1 Holosporales bacterium | reverse complement strand
CTTTTGATAAATCTCTTATCTGCTCATACTTCATAGTTACCTTGGTAGTTAAAACTTGCCCTTCCCTTATTGTATTACACTTTTTAGTTTCCTTTATCTAGATTCGAAAGAGGTCTAATACATGATTTTTTTGGAGTCAATGCGGTGGGTGGACGAACCACGTTGATTGCGTCCTGGAACGCTCACTTTGTTTGCAGTCTCTGCCGTTGGCGGTATATAATTTATAGGCACGGTGTTGGGTTTACTTTTGTTGCCATGTTGAAATCTCTAAGAAATGCATCTCATAGCTTGATCATTAAAATTCTATTCGGGGCTATTATCCTTAGTTTCTGTCTGTGGGGCGTGGGGGATATCGTCAAGAATTATTCCGCATCCAAGTCTGTGATTCGCATTAAGCAAGTGCGAATTTCGGCGGATACCTTCATGCGTGAATACAATGAAGCGAAGCAGCGGATTAGGAACGATAGTACCACTCCCATCACTGATCAGGAACTAAAAAACCTAAATCTTAGGGGCATGGTTTTGGATAATCTCATCGCCAGGGCTGTCTTTGACCAGACACTGAAGGGTATCGGCATTGTGATCCCCAAGAAAAGCATCCTCAGCATTATCCAGTCTATTCCGGATTTTCAAGTTGAGGGTGTGTTTAGTGAAAAGATTTATGAGGATGCCATTAGGAGGGCTGGGATATCAGAGGCCGGGTTCCTGGCGCAGATACGCGATAATCTGGAGAGGACACAGCTCTTATACCCGCTAGTCGCCGGCTATAAGATTCCAGTATTCATCAAGGAACAGGTGGCCAAAGAGTTTGAATCCGTCAAAACCATCGTAATGGCCAAATTGCACATTAAAGATGTGAAGATAGATGAAAATATTCCCGACGAAGAATTGAAGCAATATTTCGATGCTAATAAGGAGGAGTATCAAAAACCGGAACAAAGGCACATCGCCATTCTGTGCATCGATGGATCGGCCGCCGCTGGTGATGAGTTGAAAGTCAGTCAGGAGGAAATCGATGCTCGTTACGAGGAAGTAAAGGCGTCATTTGTACAGGAGGAAACCAGAGATTTCGAGCGATTTACTTTCGAGCGTAGGGAGGATGCGGATAAGGCGTGGAATATGCTCAATGCTGGTGAATCATCCGCCGCCGTCAAGAAGAAGTTCGCGATTGGTTCTGGTGTCATCAACGATACTCATCTGGCGGATTTTCCCGAGCAATTTGGGAAAATCCTGTTTGAATTGACATTAAATCAGACGTCTCCCGTCTGCCCGGTTGGAGACAGATGCTACCTATACAGGGTCGTCAAAATAAACGCTCCGAAACAGCATGATGAAAAGGAAGCCAAAAAGAAGATCTCCGAAGAAATACGCAACGAAAAACTGAATTCTCCAGAAGTTTATGAAAAGATCAAAATTGTGAAGAATAAGGTGGACGACGGATTTGGAGCCGGGAAAAACATCGATGAAGTCGCTAAGGATACCGGCCTACGCATCGTTGAATTGAAGGATTTTAATCCACAGGTTAATAATCCTGAATTGACAAAACTAATCACAGATGAAGCCACGAGAAAAGAGGTAATCGATAGTGCATCCAAAGTGGATGCCAAGCAGGCGAGCCAGATAATCGAATCGAAGGAAAGCGATGAAGTTGCATACGTCGTTTACGTGAGAAATATTACGAAAGCTAGCGTCCCTGATTATGATAAAATTTCAAAAAAAGTTAAGGAAAATTGTATAACGGAGAAAAAGGAAAAGGAGGCGGAGACTCAGGTGCGGGCCATAGTTGATAAAGGGCCAGAAGCCTGTGGGGCCGTATTAAAATTGAAGGGCGCCAAGTCCTTCAAAATATCGAAGAAGGATGTGCTTCTGGCGATAGGGCAGAAGGTAATGTCCAATGATACCAAAGCGATAATGGCTGAAATCCCGAATCCAAATGTGATCTTGAATACTCTGAGCACCATGAAAAAGGGGGAGGCAATGGAATATAAGCTCCCCGGCGGAGGATATGTTATAATCGCGCTCAAAGAGGCGCAGTCTGGCATTAAGGCGTCCGATGAATTCGGGAAGGTCGTATCGAATTACCTAGATACTGGGGCATCTAAGGACGTCGTTCCGATCGCCATGAAGGCCTTCAAGAAGATGCATGAAGTAGATGTCGACGAGGAATTGGTGGACGAGTTGGTCAAGGTCACCGATAAGGATGAGGAAGGGAATTAATCGATGGGAAAGAAGATAAGGATAGGTATCAATGGGTTCGGTCGTATCGGCAGGATGGTATTGAGGGCGTATATTGAGAATAAAGCAAAATATGATAAAATCGAAATAGAATATATAAACGATCTCTCCGATATCAAAACCAATATTCATCTCCTAAAATATGATTCCGTGCACGGAAGGATTGGATACGATGTTCGAGAGACGGCCAGCGGGATCTCCGTCGATGGACAGGATATCACCGTCGTCTCCGAGGCCAACCCAGAAAGGTTAGCGTGGGATAGCAAAGGAGTCGACATCGTCTTGGAGTGTTCTGGGCGCTTCACCAAACGCAACGACGCGGCCCAGCATTTGACGGCCGGAGCCAAGAGGGTCCTAGTATCGGCCCCATCAGAGGGCGCTGATTTCACGGTTATTTATGGGATTAATCATACCAATATCACTCAAGAACATAAGGTCATTTCGAATGGCTCGTGCACGACAAATTGCCTGGCACCAATAGCGCAGTTACTGGAAGAGCATTTTGGTATTGAATATGGATTCATGACGACGGTCCACGCCTTCACGGGAGATCAGAGGCTGGTGGATACCGTTCACAAGGATCTCAGGAGGGCGAGGTCCGCTCCCCTATCCATGATACCGAGCACGACTGGAGCCGCCAGGACACTGGGACTCGTCCTGCCGAACCTTACGGGTAGGTTGGACGGAGCTGCAATAAGGGTCCCAACAGCCAACGTCTCGATGATCGATCTAAAGTGCACCCTTAGTAAGACCGCCGACGCCGCCAGTATTAACGATGTAATGAAAAGCGCATCGCAGGATACATACAGGGGCATCCTCGAATATTGTGATGAACCACTGGTATCGACAGACTTTAACCACTCGACGATGAGCTCAGTCTTCGACGCCACGGGTACCGTCCTCTTGGGGCAACGATTCTGCCGTGTCGTCGCATGGTACGATAACGAATTCGGGTTCTCGAACAGAATGCTGGACGTCGCTCAGGTTATTGGGGGAGAAGCGTAGAACTGTACGGTGATTCTCCGGCCCTGATTATGAGAGATTTAATATTCCTGGATTCGTTGCGTCAAACTCTTGCATGTGTTGTGCGGCCGCTTTGCTCACCGCCGCGAAGATAACTCCTTTTATGCCACCCGTTATTGCAATCAGTATTCCCTCTACTTAATCTAACATGAAGTGAGTTATATCCCGTTTTGGTTTGTAATGTAAACTACTAATTGAAGAATCAGGGAGCTCGACTTTGTTCCTCCCGAATCGCAGACATTGTGAGATCATTGAGCTTCTGGGATAAATTATCTCCGGTAACTCCACCTATCTTGGAACCATCACAAACAGTCATCGCCACTTTGGACACTACGAGGAGGGCTCCTAAATAGCAAATGTTTGGATTCAGGTATTCTTTAACCGTTTGGACAAGGTTTCCCAACAGATATTTCGCTCGTTGATTCTCTAACCCAATGTTAGATAGAGTAGTTATAGCTCGTCCGAAACGGACAGCAGCGAGAGCTTTCTCAAAATTTTCGAGAGCGCCCTCCTGTTCCTCAAGCTTAGGGAAATTTCTCAGTTCTTTCAAGACTGAATCCGTTACGAAATTCTGTCCAAGCTGCTGGAATTTGACCAATTCGGCCTGCCTCTGGTTAACAGGGTTATCTCCCGCCATTACTCCAGTAACCTGCATCAGCACCGCCGCGCAGATATACTTTTATGCCACATGTTATTGCCATCGTTATTCCCTCTACTTAATCTAACCTGAAGTGAATTATATACCGTTTTGGTTTGTAATGTAAACTACTATTTATTCGGGTACGCTGGGCTGGAAATTCTACTTCTTCGTGTCTTTACTTCTTCGTGTCTTATTGATATGCTTTATCAATCCACTCCTTCACGCACGTATTTATTGTCTCCTGCTGGCATTCTTCTTGTAGACTCAATGATGGATCTGACCCCAGGTGCACTGATTTTCAAAACATTTAGCTATATTCAATTATATGGCTTCCAAATGGGTTGGGTATAAATTACGTGAGTTACAACAAGGAACGGAAACTCAGATTCGTCTGAGCGGCAAGCCAAGCCATACAAGCTATGTTCTGCTTTGTGGGCGGGGCCACGGATAGTTCTAGCCAGGAATCGTCAACAGATTTGGGTAAGATGAGGGCTTTATCCGTGACCCACGTTCCCCCGTATGCTGACCTGGGCCAGATTATAACACCACCATCTGGACATTTTTCGGAAGATCTCTTTATGAGGCCAAGCCGATGGGAACCCCAGTACTCTCCATCTGCGGGGAATGCTTTGAGCAACGTCTTCACTCCCACACTGCCTTGTGGAGGTAAATCTCCGGGAGCCTCGACACCATTCCCGGAGATCAAATTATCCAAATCAAATTCCCCATTTCCCTCGGAGAAGAACGCTCTGCCAAGGATTCGCAAGCTGTGGGTCACGAAGGGATCAGCTAATATCACGGAGGCTCTCTCTTCGCCCGTCTCCGCATTGGTATCAGAGAAACATATGACCATCGCAGCGACAACTGCGCAGTAGTTACTAATTGACACTATAGACATAATAAACGCATTCCAATGGATTCTTCAGTTTTAGGATACTTTTAAAGGATTAAACAATGATGAATACACTCAAACTAGTTGACAGCCGCATAATTGAATATATGAACCAAAGTAAAAAACTGGCTCAGAGGCCACCTTCGGCCAATTTTTTCGACCTTAAATTTATAAACACTTAAGTAGTTCACGAATTGCGTGAGTATACTCTATAATCCCCACAATATCTTCGTAAGAACCCACGTTTTCACTTTCAGCTTTGTCTAATACTTTGAGGATGTTGTCATAGATCTCTGAGAATCGTATCTCGCCATCCAAGAATTTCTGGACGACGGCTTCATTAGCGACGTTAAAGGCGATGGATTTACGTTCATTGACAACCGAATATGCTATGGCCATGTTCCGCGTCTGCCACGATTTGGGCCTGGTAAACCGCAGTGCTTCAATATCGTAAAAATCCACGGCGCCTATATCGAGAGGTTTCCTTTCTGGATAATTCATGGCGAATGATATGGGGATACTCATATCTGGCTGTGAAAGAACGGCCTTGAATGTTCCGTCCGCGAAACTCACCATCCCGTGGATAATGGATTCTCTGTGAATCAATGGATTAATTCTATCGATTGGGATATCGAAAAGGATCGACGCTTCTATCATCTCGAGAGCTTTATTGATTAAAGTCGCGCTATCTATCGTGATCTTTTTCCCCATCCTCCAGTTCGGGTGTTTAAGTGCCTCGTCTACCGTGACATTGGCGAGTTCACTTTCTTCACGGTACAGAAATGGGCCGCCGGAAGCCGTGAGGATCATTTGATTAATGTCTTGGGGTGTATTCCCTTCCAGGCATTGATAGATAGCACTGTGCTCGGAATCGACGGGAATTATTTTGGTCCCTTCATCTTGGGCTCGATTCATTAGATATCTTCCACCACAGATGATAACCTCCTTGGTCGCTAGGGCCAGTTTCTTGGCGTGGCCAATACATGCGAATGTTGGAGCCAGGGCAGCGATGCCAGATATCGCCATGATACAACAGTCGACATCAATTGAGGCAACGTTACACATCTCCTTGTGAGGTATAACCTCCGTACTGGAGCCGGATAAAGCGTCGCGTACGATTTGATTCCTAGCCTCATCTGAGACGCAGACGTATTTCGGTGCACATTCTAGGGCCTGTTCTATTAGGAGACCGTGATTCCTGTTCCCAGAAATCACCACAATTTCGAAACCATTTGATTTCGCTATGGATAGAGCCTTTTGCCCGATGGTACCGGTGGAGCCAAAAATACTGACCATCCCGTTAGATCTACCCCGTAACTCTTCAGAATAAGTTTTTCGTGGCGTAGTACACTTACTCTCTATGTTTCTCATATTCTCTTAAGACATCATCGATGGTGCCCTTGGATGAAAACATGAATTCCGGAATATGATCAACGTCTCCATTCAGGATAGTCCTGAAGCCCTCAATGGTATCACTCAATTCAACGAATACTCCCTTGAGCCCCGTGAAATTCTCGGCGGCTTGGAATGGCTGGGATAGGAACTGCCTGATTCTCCGCGCCCTATTCACGATCTTTTTATCGTCCTCCGATAACTCATCCATTCCTATGATGGCTATTATATCCTGAAGGGATTTGAAAGTCTGCAGGACGTATTGAACCTCTTGAGCAACGTCATAGTGACTTTGGCCTAGGATTGTTGGATCCATGATTCGGGATGTTGATTCCAAGGGATCAACGGCAGGGAAGATACCGAAAGAGGCGATTTGCCTGCTGAGAACAGTCGTCGCATCGATATGGATAAAGGATGTCACGGCGGCTGGGTCAGTGATATCATCGGCCGGCACATACACGGCCTGAATACTAGTGATCGAACCATTGATCGTCGAGGTAATGCGTTCCTGCAGGGAGCCCATCTCCGTTGCCAGGGTTGGCTGATATCCAACGGCCGATGGGATCCTGCCAAGTAGAGTCGAAATCTCGGATCCAGCCTGAGTGAACCTAAAGATATTATCTATGAAGAATAGAACGTCTTTACCTTCGGTATCCCTGAAATATTCGGCCAATGTGAGCCCCGTCAAGGCGACTCTCATCCTAGCCCCAGGAGATTCATTCATCTGGCCATATACCAGGGCCGCCTTTGAGCCAGGTTCTCCTGGCTGTTTATTGACGCCGGCCGCTATCATCTCCGCGAATAAATCCGTACCCTCCCTGGTTCTTTCTCCAACTCCAGCGAACACCGAAAATCCACCGTGTTTCTTTGCGATATTATTGATCAATTCCATGATCAGGACCGTCTTCCCGACGCCAGCACCTCCGAAAAGCCCGATCTTCCCTCCCTTGATGTATGGAGTCAGAAGATCGATGACCTTAATACCGGTCGTTAGGATTTCAGTTTTCGTCGATTGCTCGTGGAAAGCCGGGGCATCTCTATGAATCGGCATGAACATATCCGTTGCAACGGGGGGGCCGTTATCGATTGGCTCTCCCGTCACATTGAGGACCCTTCCCAGAGTGTTCGCCCCAACGGGAACGCTGATTGGGGACTTCGTGTTGACTACCTCCATACCGCGAGCGACACCATCTGTCGATGACATGGCGATCGTCCTGACGACACGTTCACCAATGTGATGCAAGACCTCCAGGGTTATATATCTAGTTTGTTCGTTCTCATCGATCTCAGATTCTTTGTCTAGTTTTGGCCTATTCTTTTCGTGATCATCAACCTTTAATTTCAAGGCACTATATATAGGCGGTAGGTCTCCCTCGAAATAAACATCGATAACGGCCCCTATAATCTGGGTCACCACACCATTTTCGAACTTTACGACGCTCTTTTTCTTTTTAATAATCTTTTTGTCTTTCCCGACAGCTACTTTACTCATACGCTAACCCCCACATCTTTTTGTGACTGTGTATACCATTACTTTCATCATTGAACGCACTCTATACTCGCCACTATTTCAGTCAATTCCTGCGTGATCTTCGATTGCCTGATGTTATTATATAAGACACTCAATTCGTCACTCATGTTATTGGCATTCCGCACGGCATTATCCGTCGACATAATTCTCGCCGAAAACTCGGCCACCAAATGCTCGGTCATTAGCGATGTAAACAGCTTGGATATGTACATCCTCATGGCATTTTCTATAAAAGCCAACCTCGAGTCATCCATCTTAACGTATTCAGAATTAATGACATTCGTCTTTTTAATTGGCAAGACGTGGGTACATTTCGCTATCTGCGAGAACATATTCTTCATTTCGCCACTGATAACCAGAACATTGGTAACATCACAGTGCATTACGTATTCCATGACGATATTAAACAGGGAATCCACAAAAGATGGAATATTGAACATAGCCCCAATCTCGTGTTCCGATAGTGATGGAGCTCGATGCGTACGAACATGCATGACTTTTTTGCCGAATATTTCTATGTACGCTCCACGATGCTTTAGAACGACGTTTTCGGCCAGTTCATTGATGGCCTGGTGAAAGGCGCCACAGAATCCTTGATCCATTGAAATGATGAGGATCAGAGTCTTTCCTTTTTCGCGATTTATCCACGAATCTTTGGGCAAAGCATTTTCGAAGGCCGCCTCGCTCAATGACTTGGAAATCATATTCTGCAGGAGATCACAGCATTCTTTAGCATATTTATTGATATTATTAACGCGTGATAGTTTAATGGACGACACCATCTTGATCGCACTCGTTGCCTTCACGATGCTATTCACAGTCTTGATTCTGTTTTTTAGGACCTTTAAACTTTCCATTACTGCAATTCTCGATTAAGACTTTTCCATTGTTTCTTAAAGGTCTTTACGAAGGCGTCTATTTTTGCCTTCACATCATCTGGGAGCGTATTACTTTCTTCTATCGTGTCTAGAACCTGCGTTTCAGCCTTCAATGCCTCCAAAAAGTCATTCTCAAATTTTTTGATGCTTTTTACCTTGATATCATCAAAATGTCCACGCGTCACCAGATAGAGTACAACGACATGATCAGAGTTCTTGAGGACGTGGTATTGAGGCTGCTTTAATATCTCAATGATTTTCTCTCCGTGTTCTAGGAGCTTCTTGGTAGAGCTATCGAGATCACTGCTAAACTGAGAAAAGGAAGACAGTTCATTGTATTGCGCCATTTCTATTTTGATATTCCCGGCGACTGATTTCATGGCCTTGGTCTGCGCGGCCGATCCAACCCTACTAACCGATATACCAATATTGATGGCCGGCCTAATTCCTTTATAAAATAACTCAGTCTCGAAGAACAACTGCCCATCAGTAATCGAAATAACATTAGTCGGGATATATGCGGCCATATCTCCGGCCTGAGTCTCGACGATCGGGAGCGCCGTCAGAGAGCCTCCGCCATTGGCATCCGATAGCTTGGCCGCCCTCTCGAGCAACCTCGAATGAAGATAGAAGATATCTCCTGGGAACGCCTCACGCCCTGGCGGCCTCCTCAAGAGGAGCGAAATTTGCCTATACGCCACGGCATGCTTCGTGAGATCATCATAGACTATTAGGGCGTGCATCCCGTTGTCTCTGAAATACTCGCCCATCGCGCAGGCGGTGTATGGGGATATATATTGCATCGATGCCGGATCAGAGGCCGTCGCCGAAACAATGATCGTGTAGTCCATGGCCCCATTATCTTTCAACGTCTTCATGATCCGCGCTACAGATGACCTTTTCTGGCCAATCGCAACGTATATACAATACGTCCTCTTCTCGGAAGGCAATAGATCATTATACTGTTTCTGATTAATGATGGCGTCGATCGCGACGGCCGTTTTCCCCGTCTGGCGATCACCTATGAGCAACTCCCTCTGGCCCTTCCCAATCGGGAAAAGCGCATCCACCGTCCTTATCCCCGTTAATAACGGCTCCCTTATAGACTGTCTTTCGATGATGCCAGGAGCCGGATTCTCCATGTGGTATCTCCTGGTTTCTCCTAGTGGCTCATCAGAATCGATGGGATTACCCAGGGCATCAACCACTCTGCCCAATAGCCCCATTCCAACATTAATATCGATGATGCGGTACGTCCGTTTTACTACGTCCTTTTCTTTGACCTTAGAGTCATCCCCCACAATGATGACCCCAACATTATCGGCCTCCAAGTTAGTGGCGATCGCCATGACAGACTGCCCAGTTTCAGATGAAATGATTTCGACCCATTCTCCGGACTTCACGTTTTCTAGCCCGAAGATACGGGCTATACCGTCACCAACGGACAGAACATACCCCGTCTCCGAGACCTTAATCTTCGAGGAGAATTCGGATATCTTATCCTGCAGTATATTGGAAATCTCAATCGCCTTAACTTTCATTTTTTCCCAGCCTCAGTTTCATATTCTTGAAATACCTCGCCAATTGGCTCAATTGAGAAGCAAACGATACATCGACATCGAGTTCCTCTGACCGCAGCTTTATGCCCCCCAATATCCGTTCATCAATATCATAGTTTATGATGACCTTCTCATCGAGCGCCTTGCGAATTAACTTTTCGATTCTGGTTTTCTGCTCGGGCAACAGCTCGACGACCGACAATACCGTCACGATGCGTCTGTTCTTGTATTTAACGAGAGCGACCTGATAGATATACCTCATCCTCTTCATCATACAGAATCGTTGATTCGCGATCACCTGCCTGATGAACGATAAAAACACCGGACAGAAACTGAGGTATTGCCCCAAGGCAATCAAACAATCGTTGAGATCTTTCTTGTTGAGCAGGCAGTTCGTCATGAGCTTACGAACCTGAATATTTTCATTAAAATACTTATCCAATTTACCAAAATCTTCTGAAATTTCTTCGAGACACGCGGACTTCTTACCCTCATTAAACAGGGCATGAGCATACCTCCCCGGCAGCGAAGTGAAAAGAACTTTCAGACTGTTGATATCCACTATGACTAGTCTTCATTGTAGAAACTTACAAGCAAATTCTAGCATAAAATAGTGTATGATCTGTAAACTTCTTTTCCACTGCTTGCACTCGGTGCGAGACAAAAATTTGTGACCTAGGGCAAGAATAATCTCTTTAGAGGTTAACACCCGACTCATCGGAAGTCCACTCGGCTGGCTTATATTCGGTTTGGCGAAATATAAAACATGGAAGCACCAGGGGGAATATTTCTTGAAAATTAACGCATTATTAAACTTTTTATGCTATTTTAAGTAAACACCGTCCACAACCCCCACCCACCCGGGGATTCTCGCACAACTCGGTCAATAAAGCGTTAACATGCCTTATATTCTCGCGTAATTCAATCAACACTTGCGTGTTTATCCAATTTAATATCGAAGAAAAATCGGCCGAAGGCGGCCACTAAGCCAAGTTTTGCTTTGATTAATATATCGGTTATAATGGCTGTCATATGGGTTGAGTATAATTTCTGCGGATTGATCTTTTTGAACGTTTGCAGTCTTTGACATTGAGCCTGTTTTTGCGCAGTGCCTCAAAACTTGCCGACGAAAATCTGGACTATGCGCCATTGTGGTCTCACGAGAAATATCTAACAAAAACACAGTGTACTTTTAGGGAAACATTGGTGAGGAGTCAACAGATAGACCCTGATGGATTTTTAAAACATTTAGCTATATGTGGTTGCCAAATCGCGCGAGTATATCAGACATTAAGTACTTCCTGGCTCTTCAATTTATTCGATAATTCTCAGATATCTTTTAACAGATTTAGAATAAACATACACTGTTCGTACAAAAACTAAACAGCCCTGGCTTCTGAGACAAATTATGAGGTTGACTCGTTGAGCCTCAGCTCATATTTTTATTTTGTACCGGACATTTGGAGAGCTCGTGGTGTATCCTGGAATATTTACGATGTATCTTTTACGGCGGCTGTGTACGGCTCTATTCATCATATCTCCCATCGTAATCATCATGGTTTGGCTCACTGTCTCCATACGGCACATATCCTTGATAGTATCCGATGATGCCCCACTCGGTACATTCTTCAGGATCATCTTGTGTACGTGTCCGGATATTGCTGGCGTCATCCTCCCGGTCTGCGCAATCATCGCCTCCATCGTCGTGATCCATAAAATGCAATCCGATAAGGAGATTTTGGTTTTCATGACATCTGGCGGAAGTCTCTTTTCCATCTTCAAACCACTTCTTGTTTTTTCTTTGCTCATATCGTTGACGGTATTTTTTATTCAGACTACATTGACGCCATATTCTCATAGGCATCTCATTAGACTGCAGGAGCGGATACATAGTCAGATTTCTATGGCCGCTATTAAGGAGGGTGTCTTCAATGTCGTTGGTGACTCCGTCGTATACATCGGGAAGAAAACAAAAAATTCGATAGAGGATATTTTTATTTCTTATATTTCAAAGAGCGGGAAAAGGAACACAAATATTATAGCCGCGAAGTCAGGAGATTATACATTGAAGGACAACAATTTATTCATTAAGCTTAAGAAGGGGCATCGGCAGGAACTCAATGAGAATAATTCGCTGATCTCGATATTATCTTTCGATAGCTTTTCGTATAACGTCTCGCAATTCGTCAGAAAATATTATAATCGAGTCAATAAAATTTACGAGAATACACAAGACGAATTACTAAGGTTAGCATCTAAGGCCAATAATCCTAGACTCAAAAATAAATATTTGGCTGAATTTCACGGCAGAATCGTTATGTCATTTACTCCTCTCATCAATGCGCTCATAACATCAATATTTATGCTGGCCACTTGGATCAACAGAAAAAGATCCATCTTGGCATTTCAGGCTTTTTTATGTGGCATCGTCTATCAGATAACCATGATGACACTCGTGAATACTTCCGCAAAATATGAATCATTGATCACCATCAACTATATGGTGAGTCTCTCGATGATGCTGATCCTATCTCTCATACTGTTTCGTCGGAAAGTGTCATGAAAGTTCATGGTATACTATGCAGATACATAATTAAGGTATTCCTCAAAAGTTTCCTGATCGTCTGTCTTTGTTTTTTCTTCATGACGGCGATGCTGGAATACATGGAAATAGTACGGAGATTCTCATCGTATCACATAGCCGTCTCACATAAGATCATCATCGAACTCACGGTATTCAATGCGATCGCCACGGTTGCTTCATTCTTCCCATTTGCCCTATTCCTCGGTACCATTTTGTTTTTCGTGACGATCCACAGCAAGATGGAACTGACGGCGATTAGGTGTATCGGTGTCTCCACACTGCAGATCAGCAGATGCCTGTTGCTGACGACGTTACTAATCGGCACGGTCTACATCACGCTCTTTGATGGCATAGCATCCTGCTCTGTCCAGAGAATTAAAACAATCGAAGCAAAGTTGACGAAAAAAGACCGGATTGATGAAAAGATGACTGTCACGAATAAGGGTGTATGGTTCAGAGATGTGTATTACGGTAAGTCCTACATAATATACGCCAAATCCGTCTTGAACCAGCAGCACAAGCTCCTGAATGTTCGTTTTTTCGAATTTAATGAAAATGATGGGTTGCAATCTTCGATATATTCAGACTCAGCAACGATCTCCAGCAACGTATGGGAATTACGAAACGCTAAAATCATAGAAATTGATGGCACCGAAAAGGTCATGCCAAGTGTAACGAAGAAAACTCAGCTATCTTTTAGTAATATCGATAAGATGACGACGAATCCGAAGAGTATATCATTTTGGAGCATGGGCAAATACATTGCGATGCTAGAAAAGGTTGGCCTATCCAGTATTAAATATAAAATAAATTGGTATTCACGAATATCGGCGATCATCCAAATGATAGCCCTCGTCTTGTTGGCCATAGTGTTTTGTATTGATAATCAAATGGGGCACCGCGGCCGGTATCCAATGAAACTTGCGATATTGTTGCTGTTCGCATTCCCAATGCATCTCATCAATAACGTCATGATGGCACTGGGGGAAAACGGGAGTATGCCGATATGGGTGGCAGCCTTCGCTCTCCCAGCTTTGATTATTGGGATGGTGGTGCCAGTTCTAGCGAATAGGTAGCAAAGTTTAACGATATACCCAAATCATTTGACAAATACATAAGTGTTTATCAAATTTAATATCGAAAAAAAATTGGTCCTTCTGAGACAAGCTTTTTATGTGAAATTGAGGTTCTCTAATAGACCTCTTTCGAATCTAGTTAAAGGAAACTAAAAAGTGTAATATAGCTAAATGCTTTGTAACCCAACTATATCTCGTATAGTTAAATGCAACGATTATGAGGCTGTCATATGGTTTGGCGCAAT
>JAIRNI010000023.1 GCA_031258145.1 Holosporales bacterium | reverse complement strand
CCATATGACAGCCTCATAATCGTTGCATTTAACTATACGAGATATAGTTGGGTTACAAAGCATTTAGCTATATTACACTTTTTAGTTTCCTTTAACTAGATTCGAAAGAGGTCTAATTAGATGCTTCATAGACATTGCGTTTCGTCTCATAAGCGATCTGACAGATCTGTCCTTTTTATCTTTCGCTTTATCAAAGATCTCCAATGCCCATTTCCTCAAATTATATGCCTGTTAATTGGTTTGAGTATACAGAAAGTTTATTGAGTTGCCGGTATGTTATTGAGGTTACTACTATCTTCGGACGCATTATTCAACGCCGATAGAGCCTTCAGAAGGTCTATGGCTCTTTGAACCATCGGATCCACTTCATTCTGTTTGTTTTCGTTGGATGAATCTGGTTCTTGGGATGCTTGTTTTGGCTCTCTCTCCACTTCTATATCTGGAACGACTCCATTTTGATTAATTTGTTGTCCTGTGGGAGACAAGAAGTATGCCGTCGTTAATTTAATGGCGCCGCGTCCGGGGATAGGGATCACAGTCTGCAGAGATCCTTTACCGTACGTCGTCTCTCCGATGAGTATGGCCCTCTTATTATGGCCCAATGCGGCGGCCACGAGCTCCGCTCCAGATGCGGTGTTTGAATCCATTAGTACCGCCATCGGAAGCCCATGCAATAAATCGTTTTCATTTGAAAATATTAACCTCGAATCAGTTTTGTTTCTGGATTTAAATTCGACTATCTTCTTATTCTTCCCCAAGAATAGATCGCTTGTTTTGATGGCTTGCTCCATTATCCCACCAGGGTTATTGCGCAGATCCAATATAACCCCCACCACTTTATGTTTTATAATTTTCCGGATGGCCTTCGTAGCTTCGGCCACCGTTCCCTCATTGAAGAATGTGATCCTTAGTTTCGCGATGTCAGAAATGAATTCCACCTTTACACTCTGCAGCTGAATCACGGATTTCTTCAGGATAATATCAAATTTCCCTGATTTACTTCTGATGATGGATAACTTTACCTTCAGTGCTGAATCTGAGCTTAACTTTGAGATTACTTCTTTCATAGACATATCGGCCACGTCTCGATCATCGATCTTGACGATGAGATCCGCTTCTCTAAGGCCAGCCATAGACGCTGGGCTATCATCGATGACGGCCGCTACTTCAACCCCCTCTCGCACCTGCCGTATTTCAACACCGACTCCCAGGAAAGATCCCCTCGTGGACCTAGCGAATGAACTAAACTCATCCCGACTGATATAGACTGAATGCTCATCGAGGACACCCAAAATCCCATTGATTGCTCCGATCTCTAGCTTTTCGCGGCTGATTTCATCGGCATAGTTCCTATCCACCTCCTCTATTATTTCTTTGATGAATGTATTGGTGGTGATCGCGTCCATCGATAATTCTATAGACTTCTCTTCTTCCTTTCGACATGACGTCAGAAGGCAGACCAAGCTTAATATAGCCGAAAATCTGCGGAGCAAATTTTTCAGTTTGGAAACGAAGGACTACATTATTATGATACAGTTTGTCATTCGCAAGGAGATAGAGCTAATTTTGAGCTCCTCATTGTTTCTTCAAAAGGTATTGCCAAAAAGCATCTCGGTGAGGTTCTTCTGGATACTTACCGCCCCCGTCATTCTATCGCAGCTTGTGTTTGGCGTACTGTTCTTCGGAAAATATACTGAATCCGTCATGAAGATGATGGCCAATCAAATAGCGGGAGATATATGGGTCGTATCCAATTCCCTGGATTTTGGCTATCCGGATTCGGGTCCTGAGTTACAACGAAAGCTTGGCCTCACCGCATTCATCCTAAAAAATACCCACCTCAAAAAAATTGGGATTGAAAGGAACGGGAAGGTATATAGGCTATTACGCAATGCGCTCTACGAGAAAGGATTAAGTCATCATTATATCAGACTGCGTAATAATAATATTATAACGTACATTACGGCGCAGAATGGTAAAGATCTCTATAAGATCTCCTTCCCAAGAAGAAATATGTATACGAGGATAATACCGATCGTGCTGGGATGGGGCTTGGCATCATCTATGGTCCTCTTGATCATCGCCTACATGTTCTTGAAGAATCAATTGAGACCCATCAAAAAATTGGTCATCGCGGTCGATGAATTCGGTCGCGGAATTGATACCAACAACTTCAAGCCGGAAGGAGCCGCGGAGGTTCGAAGAGCTGGTATGGCTTTTTGCGATATGAAGGCCAATTTCAGGGCGATCATGAATAACAGGATGAAGACTTTGGCGGGTATATCTCATGATCTCCGCACCCCCCTCACCAAAATAAAATTACAGTTATCGTTGCTGGATAGTACCGAAGAAATAGAACTCCTGAAGAAGGACGTCGATATCATGGCAAAGATTACCGAAAACTTCACGCTTCACTCCGCGAATCAAAATAAAGAAATGTTCGCCCACTGGAATTTGGGGAAGTTCCTGAATGAACTAGCCAAAGAATACGCTGGCAGTAACTTTAAGATCTTAATTGAGGGAGATCGAGCGATTGAGGTATACATTAAATACATCTCACTCAAACGGGCATTCGGGAATATTATATCGAATGCCAAAAAATATGCCGAGAATCTATACATTTATTTTATGGAGGAATCAGAAGGGATAATTCTGTATTTTGAGGACGATGGTCCAGGAATCGCCCCAGATGTTATGGACGACATCTTTTCGCCGTTCGTATGTGGGAATCAAGCCAGGACACATGACGACGCTGAGATAGGGGTCGGCCTCGGTCTCAGCATCGTTCGAGACGTCATCACGGATCACGGTGGCAAAGTATCGGCGTCTAGATCGAGGGAACACGGAGGCGCCAAGTTCACCGTGACTCTCCCGATGGGATAGACTTGTTTCTGAATAAAGGAAGTGGTTTATCCAACTAGTTCTAACTCAGTCGAAAAGAGTATAGCATTAGATGCCACCTGCCATGAGATTGTTAGTTTGACTTTGAACACAAAAACCTGATTTAGCCAAAGGGCTTCACTTGTCATGTGATACCGACCCTCCACTGTATAAATAGGCCCCCTTCCAAGAATGAAAGATAATGATTTTGTTTCGGGATCATAATTTAGGAAGTTCAGAGTGAAGCCATTCACCTGGACAACGCACTGCCGGTTTGCTGGATCCAAACAACAATCGGAAGACTCGGAAGACAAGGTTAGAAGCAAGCTCCGATATCCTGGCGGAGTAGGCAGAGGAGCATGAAAGACTTCGATTCCCGGTCCAAACCCTAGACTCGTGCTGCCTAGGAAATCCCTTGAATCGGATACCAGTATACCAACCGACGGCATCCCTTCCTGATTTACCGCAGAGCTCAGCACCACCGAGCCACACATTTCCGAAATTAAGGCTGAGAGAAAGATTAATCCCTTTTTCACGGATCCACTACGAATAATTACCGCGCGAGTTTTGAACATGATATGGCAAACAAAGTGTCAGGCACAACATCAAAATGAAATTATCTTGCTAACAGTCGTTGGTGACACTCGCGCAAGTCGGTAACCACGTATGTGTTTGTCAAATTGGGTGAGTATAATCTATCAATGATAACGGTTGTTAAATGGTTTGAGTATGATCAAAGTAAACCGCAACTTCTTGTCATGGCTCACAGAGATCGTTCAATCCTCAAGAGTTGATTATACTTCTCGACTCTTTCTCCTCGAGCTGGGGCCCCCGTCTTGATGTATTCAGCCCCTACCGCCACAGAAAGATCGGCTATGAAATGATCGCACGTCTCGCCAGATCTATGTGAAATCACCACGTGGTATCCGCTCTTTCTGGCCAGAGAAATGGTATCCAATGTTTCAGTCAACGTACCGATTTGATTTGGTTTGATCAGCACTGCATTGGCCGCATGGAGACCGATGCCATTACCTAACCTTTTCTTGTTGGTCACGAACAGATCATCTCCGACAATCTGGATACGGTTTCCCAGCGATGACGTCATCTCGACGAATCCATCCCAATCCTCTTCGTGCAATGGATCCTCGATAGAAACTATTGGATAGTCATCAACTAGTTTCTCATAAAAGCGAATCATCTCGGCGGTACTCTTTAATTCTCCCTCAATCCTGTATTGGCCGTCGGTAAATAGTTCCGATGCCGCAACGTCGAGGGCGATGTTAACATCCTTCCCGGGCTTATATCCCGCGTCTTCGATGGCCCGTACAATGAAATCCAGCGATTCACGAGTTGACGATAGATTCGGGGCGACTCCACCCTCGTCTCCCACATTAGAATTCAGGCCCTTTGCTTTCAGGGATTTCTTGAGAACTTGATAAATATTTCCGCACATCTCAAGGGAATGCATGAAGGGGGCGACCACGGCCGGCACTATCATAAACTCCTGTATATCGATTGGATTATCGGCGTGTACTCCACCATTCAAAATGTTCATCATCGGCCGAGGAAGATTATGAAAGTTAAGTCCCGAGAGGTACCGGTATAATGGTAGGCCATAATGATTGGTCACCGCCCGACAGATCGCCAAACTAACTGACAAAATGGCGTTGGCTCCGAGTTTACCTTTATTATGAGTTCCATCTAATGAAATCAACAGCTCATCAATCGATCTCTGATTCGAGGCATTCTGCCCCATCAGCGCCTCAGATATAAGATCATTCACATTACCGACGGCCTTAGTGACTCCCTTCCCCAAGAACCTGGTACCGCCGTCCCTCAATTCACAAGCCTCGAAAGTTCCGGTAGAAGCTCCGGACGGCACTGCGGCGGTTCCCCTCGCACCGGAGGTGAGAACGACCTCTGTCTCGACAGTAGGGAATCCTCTGGAATCTAGGATCTCCAGCGACGAGATGGAGGCTACACTAGCCCCACGAGAAGCATGACATAACCCGGGATTCTTTAACATAAACACTCCTTACAATCGAAACTATTTCCCATCAAGGAAGGTGGGCTTCTGTTTGGGCATTTTACTCGTTATTTTGGTGCTCTCCAAGAGCCTTCTCATGTATAGCCAAATGTTTTGCAAAACCGTCAGCGTATATCCATTGACCTCTCGCCCATTTTTTGCTAGAAGTGAGTTGTGTTTTGTTAAGGGGGACGTTGAAGAAACGAGTAAGAAGCGTAGCGGATACTTTTGATCAATATCTTGAGTATATTTGGTTTGGCGCAATGTAAAGCCTGGGAATACAGGGGAAAATATTTCTTGAAAATTAACGTATTATTAAGCTTTTTATGATATTTTAGGTATACACCATCCCTAACCCCCACCCACCCGGGGATTCTCGCACAACTCGGTTAATAATACGTTAACGGACAACTATTCAAGGTCATATGCCGCCAATACTGCTTCAGATGAATTAGATCTAACGTAAAAATTGGCTCAGAAGCCGTCTTCGGCCAATTTTTCTTCGATATTGAATTTAATAAACACTTATGTGTTTATTGAATTGCATTAGACGGGGATTCTCGCACACCCCGGTTAATAATACGTTAATAAACATCATATTGTGATGCGCCTGATATTCTCAACCCATATGACAGACACATGATCGTCCCCCTTAACAAAACATAAATCACGTTGAGGAAAACATTGGTGAGAGGTCAATAGGTATACGCTGAGGGATCCCCAAAACATTTAGCTATATTACACTTTTTAGTTTCCTTTATCTAGATTCGAAAGAGGTCTAATATTATCATTGGTTTTATTTCTATTTGTTCTCACTGTTCCATGCCCTAAACTGTTGTGTAATGAGAGTATAAGGTGAGTTTATATGGTTGGTCAATAATTCATTGATTTTGCCTACGTATCCGCTTTCTCAGACAGGATCTCTATTTTCAACTGCGCATCCTTCAGTTTGGTCTCGCATAGCTTCCTCAACTCTGAGCCGCGTTCGAAGGCCTTCACTGCTTCCTCGAGCGGTAATTTTCCGCCCTCGAGTTTCCTTATAATATCCTCCAATTCCGTCACGGCCATCTCGAATGTTAAGTCTTCCATTTTAATTACCTTTTCTTCGCCATCAAAATATGTTACCATCATAGCATTCAGGATCGTAAATATCACGTTATGGTTTGCGCGTTTTTCTATTTCCTCACTGAGAAGTCGGTATGTTTAGTAATATAAAGAATTTAGCAATTATAGCGCACGTTGATCATGGTAAAACAACTCTCGTTGACGCTTTATTCAAGCAGAGCGGTCTGTTCCGTGATAATCAACAAATCGAGACGTGTGCCATGGATTATAACGATCTCGAGAGGGAGCGTGGGATCACCATCCTAGCGAAATGCACGAGTTTTGTATGGCATGGAACGAAACTCAATATAGTTGATACCCCAGGCCACGCAGATTTTGGTGGAGAAGTTGAGCGGATACTGAGCATGGTGGATGGGGTCTTGGTATTGGTCGATGCCGCCGAGGGACCCATGCCCCAGACGAAGTTCGTCCTATCCAAGGCTTTGGCATTGAACTTAAATCCCATCGTCGTCATCAGCAAAATTGATAAGTCTGATGCTCGCGTTTCGGAGGTGGTGGATGAGATCTTCGATCTGTTTATAGCTCTCGGGGCCAACGACACACAGCTGGATTTCCCCATCGTATATGCATCGGGGCGCAACGGATGGGCCGTTAAACATCTCGAGGATCCGAGAAAGGATTTAACACCGCTTTTCGAGTGTGTTCTATCTCACGTTCCAGATGCGACGATCATCGAGAATCAGCCATTTCAAATCCTCGTCACGATGCTCGAATACGATCAATATTTAGGTCGAATATTGACTGGGAAAATACTGAGTGGAACGGCAAACATAAACGACGTCGTCCACGTATTGCGTCCGGGAACTGAGTCCGATATAGAAAGGGCCAGATTAACGAAATTACTTTCATTCAGGGGATTGGAGAGGATTCCAATCACCACTGCGAGGGCCGGAGATATCATAGCGTTGGCCGGATTGGAATTGGCCACCGTCGCCGACACGATAGCCGCCATGGATATAAGTGTACCCTTGAAAGCGATTCCGATAGATCCTCCAACGATATCCATCACATTCTCGGTGAATGATTCACCTTTAGCCGGGAAGGAGGGTAAAAAGCTCACATCCCGCATGATAGGAGAGAGGCTCTTCAGGGAAGCCGAGGGGAACGTATCCATCACGGTCCGGAGGTCTCATCATGAGGAATCGTATGAGGTCGCCGGTCGCGGTGAGCTACAGCTTGGTATTTTGATAGAGACCATGAGAAGAGAGGGCTTCGAATTATCGATAGGGAGACCTAAAGTACTCTTCCATAAAGATGAAAATACGGGAGACACACTGGAGCCACTGGAAGAACTATACGTCGATTTGGACGATGAGTTTACTGGCATCGTCGTTGAAAAGCTCATTCAGAGGAAGGGTGAAATGATAGATATGAGGCCATCCGGTATGGGCAAAACCAGGATCAAATTCCTGATTCCAACACGGGGCCTCATTGGATATTACGGCGATTTCCTGACGGATACACGAGGTACTGGCATCATGAATAAATCATTCCACTCATATGTACCGCATAAGGGGAATATAGAGGGCCGGAATAAGGGCGTCTTAGTCTCGACGGCTCATGGCAAGGCCGTTCCTTATGCCTTGTTTTTCTTGAAGGACCGCGGAACATTATTCGTGAATCCTGGAGATCCCGTCTATGAGGGCATGATCATCGGTGAAAACAGCCGAGAGAATGAACTCGAAGTGAATCCCACGAAGGAAAAGCAGTTGTCCAACTGCCGGGCCGCGGGCAAAGATGAAAACATCAAAATCCCCAATCCCAGGCAGATGTCCCTAGAACAAGCGATAGCCTACATACAAAAAGACGAGGTCGTTGAGGTAACTCCTGGCTCAATAAGATTGAGGAAAAAACATTTGGATTCAACGACGCGAAAGAAAATGAGCAGAACGAAAGAGGCAGAGTAAATTGATTCCTAGTTGAGTCTCCGGAATCAGAAGAGTACTTACGGGGTTAGCTACGGGGTCAGTATAGAGCATCATAACAGTTTGTAACTATACAATATTATAGTTGACTAACAAGATCCAATTATGATATAATTCCGTCATACAAAAAAAAGATTGTAAGGAGAAGACTTTAAATGCGAGATAAAGGCAAAATAAACAGAGCAATAAGGATGGCGGCGTTATTGCTCGCAGTGGGCGAAGGGTCTCAAGCCATTGCAGCGGGACCTGATGACGTTTTGAAAACACCTGAGGACATTCTGAGAGCAGCTGATGCTCCTCTAGGGGGAGAAGCATATCATGCCATGCAGCGGGGCCTGAGGACATTCTGAAAGCAACTGGTGTTCCTAACGCAAGGAAACTAGCATTCTTCATCATGGAGGTATCACCCGCACTTCCTAACAGTTCCAAACATAGACAATGGAAGGACAGGATCCATCACTACTGCACTAACTCGGAAGGAGACACAGTCTGCCAGATAGATTTAGATTGCGGATCCTTCGGATTCGAGTTAGGTAGGAATCTGACCGACATGCGCGGAGCTGATCCCGACCTATTATCTAGCAATTTCCAGGCCTTTATCACCTCAATAGCCTCTGATACCGGTCAACAACCAACCATCTTTGAGATGTTGAGCTTAGGGGATTGGGGCATAAGAGTTTTAGCAGTCACCCAATGTGAATCATCACAGTTTCCCCATTGTACCTCATTGCTTTCGCGATGGATTGCCGTTATATCGCGGCTCGGACACGAACGGGACTTTATCGACAGCATGGCCTCTCCATTACTTGATACCCTCCTAAAAATCCCAACCTGTACGCTAAGGAGATGGATTGCTGAGAGAATGCCGGAGTTGAATATTGACTGTTGGACAGTAAATGGCCAGCGCTACGATCCTATCCCATGCTTGACAGTGGCACGGGATATTTTGAAAGCTAGTCAGACGGGTGCAAAAGTACTTTATGCAGATTATGCAGAGGATGTAAAAAATTTAAAGAAGTATTTATCGCGCCTCCCGGGAATAGTTCCACCGGCACCAGAAGTAAGCCCGCTCGAGCCCAGCAGAACGTGTCATACATGTAATCTTCGCCCCCTCATTAATGTTTTCTTCCCGGGGATGGATACAATAGCCCCACGTCTGGAGCACTATGGCCTGATGGACTATGACACAGCACTAACCGCATCGACACTTGATACCATAATCAGTAGACTGCTGGAAGGACACACAGTTGCGGCTACGAGGGATCTTGCTCTACAATCAATGGTTGAGAGACGCTTCCCGAGACGGGTTATCGCGCTGGCGATTGAAATGTGGCCAGGTCGCCTCCCGGTACAATTGCTTCCTGACCTTGTAGCACGCCCTAGGGATTACTGTCCAGGGCTGGAAGGTTACATGCTTGCAACAGCGATGCGGAGATATGCGATTGCAGCGCAACCACAGGGATCTGAAACTGTGATTGAAATTGCATCAGCGCTGGCCGAATACCCTTTACCTCCACAAATCGCAGAAATGATGGAATGATGGATTCCTGGAAGTATACTCAAGCCCATTGGACAGACAAATAACTGATATCTTAAACAAAGCAAAAAAAATTGGATCAGAAGCCGCCTTCGGCCAATTTTTGCTTTATTTGCTATTGCGCAGCACTGCCTCTGCCATTTTGGAGCATCTTGCACTCCGGGACAATACAAAAAGATAGTCACAAAATCTCATGCGTAGGCCCTCTGCACATTATCCAGTTACTTCTGGACGAATTCGAGTATGTGTTGTATCATTCTCAAAGCTGCCCAGATAGCTCAGTCGGTAGAGCAAGAGACTGAAAATCTCTGTGTCGCTGGTTCGATTCCGGCTCTGGGCACCAATTGATAATGTCCAGACAGACTCAAGTGGTATGGATTCTCGGTTTTATACTAGAGCAATTTAATAAACGATTATGTGTTTATTGCATTTGAGATCAAAATAATTGGCCAAAGGCTGCTTCTGAGCCAATTTTCCCCTTGGTTTAAAATATCACCCATAATGATTGTCAACTGGGTTGAGTATAGTTCACTACCTGTGAAACAAACCTCCACGGGTCATTGGAGGTAACACTATCTCCAGAGCTTTCCTTCATCAGCCGAGGTTATAAAAATTGAGACTCTGGCGTCTCTCTAGCAACTGTGATAATTCATGGGTGTGGGAGATGTCGAATCTGGAAGACTTTCTGCCGATTCCAGTGACTGATGGCCGATTTCTTCCATGTGGTTTGTTTAGATTTTTTATCTTCGCGGCTAGTTCCGCAAACTCATTCGCTTCTGATGGTGCCGAGTGGAGAATCTTGGTATTCCCTGCTATTGATGACTCCGGAATTGGAGTCTGGAAATCCACAGGCTCTCCTGTAATATTGCTACCGATGGCTTCAACGCTAGAAGCACCGGGCTTATTAACCGGGACATCGGCATTCGGCTCCATGAGTTGGAACACTTGCCTGACAAGACTATTAAACGACGGACTCTCCGACATAACTTCCGGTCCAGCTTCCTCTCCGGTATGCACATTAGCTTGAGCCACTCTAGCTGGTGCGGAGATTTGATCCGTAGTTTCGCTTATTTTAGCGTCATCGTTCTGAATCTCTTCTTTCTGGAATTGGAATTCTGTTGTATTTTCGGGAGGTTGGGGCGGGGCCGGAGCACGGGCTACCACAGCCTTTGTCCCTTGCTTCACTTTAGCGGGCTCAGGAATCGCCACCGGAACAACCTGTTGAGTTGCTGAAATTGGCGCTGGAGTTACCTGGACTGATGGTGGGTTCGTTCTCGTTTTTTGCGCGGGAGCGGGTGGCGTTTGCTTTACGGTAGTAGCTACAGGGGCCGGAGTAGTCTCCACGGCAACCGTGGGTGTTAATGCGATAGAAGGCATCCTGGGAATTGACTTTCGTGACTTGGCAGAGCCCAGAGTTGCCATAGCCTGTTTGCCACAAGCCTGCAACAATTGAACGAGGAACAATGTTATCATTTGGGCACTACTCATAGCCAGGGAATCGATGGGGAAAAAGCATTCGACGGCGTGCTCAGCAGCTACAAAAAGATTCCTCCTATCCGCTCTATTAAACAATCTATCCTCAGGTAACACTACCTTATAATTTACGGAACAAATGAGTTTACCATCGACGGTATCGGAAGATGCAAAGGAACAGTGTGGAATGGGGCATAGTGAGGAGCTGACCTCTGCTGCTACATCCACTAAAAAGAGGTGCTTTGAAAGGTGCCGTTCTGCTTCCGGAAGTTTTAACAAAGAAATAACCGATTGTAGAGAAGAGTTTTGTCCCCCATGCAGTGCATCGCGAATGACGTTCAATTGCTTGGCGGCCTCTAGTGCTTGCGTTTGACATCCCGGTATCACGTCGGCGCCCACGCTGAGAAGGTCGTGCAGAGTTCCAACTAAGTCACCAACTTTATCCTTCCAGAGAGCAATGGCTGCGTTGGTGTCTTTTTCATGAATAGCCTGTAATATGGATTCTAAAATATTTTGACTCCGGGTAGATGAGAAAACTTCAAATAAAGTTCTTAATTCGGCGGTGGTTCTTGCTCCGTACATCTGTATGAGGGCCGGATTATGCCCCGTTTGCAAGGCGTCGTAATGGGAGATGCTCCTCTGTGCTTTAGTATCTATGCTCTTGTCTCGATATTGCGAGACGGCGCCCAATGTGAGGTCCGCCGTAACTTGTGCGCAACTGAAAAGGTTGTGGAGGCTACTACTGCCTCCCAATCGTTTATATTTCGCATTCATCAATGCTGTCTTTAATTCACTTAGCCCCATATCTAGCGCGCAAGCTGCGGCTCCGAGCGCTCCCGTTCCACAGCCAACAAAAGAATCGACGGGCACACTTAATCGCATGGGGTTCTGTTGATTCCGATTAAGTTCTTCTTCGAGGCGCATGAGGAAGTGTAGAGTAGCAATTGCAGATGAGACCCCGTCCCCACTTACATTGAAAATTATGCTGGCTTTATCCCCTATCTCACCACATGCCGATAAGAATTCCTGCACTTCATCTTTAATCATTCCACAGCCGCTCATGTCAGCAACGCAATTTTTGTCATCATTTGTCCCAAGGCCCGTTTGAAAGTGGCTGGCGCCTGCGAAAGCAATGAAGAATGTTAGGCCCTTGCCGAATTGTTTCGTAAAGCACCTATCAAAACTCAGTCTTCACAAATGTAGTTTAGTTATAAATAGTTAAAGAAGAGCTAAGGCATTGCTAATTAAA
The DNA here is from genome assembly GCA_031258145.1 of Holosporales bacterium. GTDB lineage: Bacteria > Pseudomonadota > Alphaproteobacteria > RUG11792 > RUG11792 > JAIRNI01. The sequence continues at coordinate 2,962 of JAIRNI010000023.1, read as the reverse complement.
AGTATTCATCTCAATAGTCCGAATATAGGATTATACTAAAAACATTTAACAGCCATATACTCGTTGCATTAAACGAAGTAAAAAAACTGGCTCAGAGGCCGCTCTCGGCCAATTTTTTTCGACACTGAATTTGATAAACACTTATGTATTTATTGGATTGCGTGTATATAACATGAAATCCATACGGACTCTCAAGGATTCTTCAAGTTCTTTGTCTGACAAATTATGCCAGGCCAGTAGTATTAAGGCTTTTAGAAGCTTTATAGGTTCATAACCAGTAGGTCCAAGAATAGGTCCAAGTCTAGATCTCCCCATACCCCTCAAGGAATACTCTACCTGTTCCCAGTCAATCAGATCGCTGACATTCAGTAACTTGCTATCTTGAACGCGGCTCCTCGCCTCTACTTCCAAAAAACTTGCCGTGATTATACCACATATCCCAATTATGTGGTCTCGACAATGTTGAGTTTACATGCAAAAGCAACCCCAGCGATTTTGCGAACTCTCAAATTGCTATCCCTTAAATCCCCTCCTTCAGATGGAAGGTTCACACAAAATACATATACGGCTCTTTGTATTTGCGGCAACTTTATGATAGACTGATAGGATAGATTGCTCGGAGGTAGCGATGAGGTTTTTGATGTGCATCAAAATGGTTCTGATGGCTTTGTTCATCGCGGTGCCTGCTTCGTTTGGTGAAGTGAACCATGCGCCCTCTGGCTCTGTCGGTCATGATCCTATGGGCGAAGATTATTCAGCGCAGGATTCAGAGGAGGAGTCTGATGATGAAAATCAGGAAGAAAGTTTAGAAGTTTGCGCTGGGAAATTGGCGGCCGCGAGAAAGCTTCTAGTGCGTATGCAGCGGAACGTTGCTCAAACGAATGAATTTGTGGCGCAGATAGCCAAGCAGATAAATAAAATCGAGAAGTTACAGAAGAGATACGCGCGGCTACTAGAGAACCAGATCACACATGCAAATCAAAACCGGTATGCTAAAGAGGAAATACTAACAGCGACTTACAGCGGCCAGTGGAGTGTAATCGACAGCTTGTGTAATTTAGTCTTTGGCCATAAAATCGGTGACCGGAAAAAGAAAGATGATGTAGAGTTTGTGGTTCTTGCAGATCTTGATCGCTTTGCCTATAGTGGTATCACGGAAAAAAGTAGTTCTGGGACGCTCACGAAATTTGGTATACCAACTGACGATGAAAAATAATTCGAAGGCCTGTTTTTAATATATTCTGATGCTCACAGATTTATTGTGTGTTTTATTGGTGCTGTTGCTGCTGATGGGAGCCGCATATTTCGCGGCCTGTGAAACGGCGATGACGGCCTGCTCGAAGGCTAAGATATTCAGTATCGCGAAGGATGGCAACAAAAAAGCGAAAGTAATATTGGAATTGCAGAAAGAAGTCGGCTTGGTCATCAGTTCGATATTGATGTGCAATACTATCCTAAACTCGCTGGCCGTCTCTTTCGCCAACGCCATATGCGTCGATGTCTTTGGGGATTCCGCGATTTTTTACTGTCCGATAATCATCAGTATTTTCATCGTCTTATTTGCGGAGGTTCTGCCGAAGATGCTGACTCTCGCCAATCCTGAGAATGTGTTATTGCCGTCTGCCTATGTCATAAAATACACATACCATATATCACGGCCACTCAACAATATCATTGGCCTCATTGCGAAACGTATAATTCTCATTATAAGGCCAGAATCAGAGAATAAGGATGAATACACGGAATCGCTGGAGGAGCTGAGGGGGGCCATCGATTTGCATACTGGCTTCGATCTCGAGGAGACCAAGCAAGAAAAAGAGATGATGCAGAATATACTCGATCTTGGGAGAGTCCCCGTCAGCAACATTATGATTCACCGGAAGAACGTGACGATGCTGTGTGCGGACGAGGACATCGAGACCATCATAGAACAAGTGATGAGCTGCCCGTTCACACGGATCCCGCTTTGGAGCGAGCATCAGGATAATATTATAGGGATCCTACATGTGAAGGATGTTTTTAAGGCGATCAGTAAGACGAATGCTATAGATAAGATCAACGTAATGGATATCGCTTTGAAGCCATGGTTTATTCCGGAAAATAATGATCTGTTATACCAGTTGCAGTCCTTCAGGACTAAGCGCGAGCATTTCGCCATCGTCGTCGATGAATACGGGAGTTTTATGGGGATCGTTACCCTGGAGGACGTCATCGAGGAAATAGTCGGCGATATTTCTGATGAACACGATATCGTTCCATTCAAGGGAATAAGGCAACAGGATGACGGGTCATACATAGTGGATGGTTCCGTGAATATAAGGGATCTCAATCGTGAGATTGGCTCAAAATTTAAGGGGGACATCGCGGCGACTTTAGCTGGACTCGTCATTAATTCGGTTGGTATAATCCCGGATGCCGGGCAGGTGTTTATCCTGTATAACTATAAATTCGAGATCCTGAGAAGGCAGAGGAATCAGGTCACTCTGTTGAGGGTCACGAGTTTAAACGGGAATGGAGGAGACGATGATTCAGAGAACCCATAAGGTCTTTCGGTCCAGGAATTTTGGAGAGTGCGAAAGTGCGGTGATTCTGCTGCATGGATATGGTTCCGATGCCGAGACTTTCGCATATGCAGCCGAGAGGTCTTTAGCCGATAATGTGTAGAACACGGTGTTCGTGGCTCCCAATGCTCCGTTCGATTGCGGTGCGGGATATGGATACCATTGACTCAAATCGAATAGCTTTTCCGGCGAGGAACTACGAATCGGGTTAGACATGGCGTTTCAGATATTAACGGAATATATAGAGCAGGTATCGCAGGAATATTCATGCCAGGGCATCAATAGACCTCTTTCTAAACTCATAAATTGATCTCAAAGTTATAGATTCCTGCAATAAGATTGAATCTTAGTCCAAATCTCTTCCTTCTGTAGCAATTGATCTTCTATACATAATTTATTGT
>JAIRNI010000052.1 GCA_031258145.1 Holosporales bacterium | reverse complement strand
CTGTTGGGGAAGCTGTAACCCCAGATCTGGTAAAGACCGCTATGGGTGCTGTTGGTACTGATGGAACCGTCGCCCATGATCTAGCTGATGCTATCGGTGGAAGTGTTGTAGAGGCTGTTGGGGGAGCTGTGACCTCAGATCTGGTAAAGACCGCTATTGGTGCTGTAGGTACTGATGGAACCGTCGCCCATGATCTAGCTGATGCTATCGTCGAGAGTGTTGTAGAGGCTGTTGGGGAAGCTGTAACCCCAGATCTGGTAAAGACCGCTATTGGTGCTGTAGGTACTGATGGAACCGTCGCCCATGATCTAGCTGATGCTATCGGTGGAAGTGTTGTGAAGGCCATGAGAGAGATGAATCTCGCCGTTGTGACTGGATCATCAGAGGCCGTGAGACCTGGGAATGATGAGGAGCCAGTAGTCGATTATCCACCCACGATAACCGCAGGACAGATCCAAGAGCTTTTTGAGGAGCTGAAGAGCGTAGTGGAGGAGATAAAGGCGACAGTCACCAGTAACTTGAGTTCTCCAGTGAAAAATACCCAAATCTATAAGGATGCATCGAGCGTATTCTACATCCATAATTCTCCGAGACAAACCTGGAGTAATTTGGCTTTGACTTCGGGGATTGGTGCGTTGGGCTCAGCGTGGTGGTGGTCGCAGAATGGGAGTTCCGTGAATAACCGGGTAATGCTTGGGAGCATCATTTTTAGCGGGACCGCGTTCTTGGCGAGCGCATTACTCTCTTCCTCATATCAAGTGCCTTCTGTCCAGACGGTGTGAGACTATATACCCGCAATTGGATAACCATGTAAGTGGTTATCCAATTTAAGGTCGAAAAAATTGGCCGAAGACGGCTTCTGAGCCAATTTTTGCTTTGGTTTAATACATTTAATTGTAATTTCTGTCATATGATTTGCGTATAACTTAATAACCACGTAAGTGTTTGTCAAATTGGATGAGTATAAATGGTTTGAATATATACCATTTCGTGGAGGGGGACTTGGATTTCTGCCAGTTATGCCTCATCTTCCGCTGATACCGCCGTGCATATTGGGTTTTTCGTGACTCCTTGAATGAACTCGATGATTCTCATCACGTTTTTGTTGCCCATATATTTTAGTCGCACTTTCTCTATATTCTTGGTAAAATGCTCTCTGCTTCCTTCGCTTTCGAACATCTCACGATACGCCTCCAGCATCGTTTTAATCGCGTCGATCTCGAAGCCAAAGCGTTTTAGGCCGATGATATTGAGGCCTTTAAGGGTGGTCACTCTATCGCTCCTAACGATCCCATACGGGATGACATCTCGATCGACCCCTGTGAAGCCGCCTATCATCGCATGTGGACCTATCCTGATGAACTGCTTGACGACGGACATACCTCCGATGATCGCTCGATCCCCGATCGTGACGTGTCCCGATAGATTGACTCCATTCACTAGGATCACGTGATCCCCGATGATGCAATCGTGTGCCACGTGGCAATAGGCCATGATGAGGCAATCGCTGCCTATTCTAGTGACCATCCCGCCGCCCTCGGTTCCTATGTGGGCCGTCACGTATTCCCTGATCATCGTGTTGGCCCCAATTTCCAGGCGCGCCTGCTCTCCCTTATACTTCAAGTCCTGCGGGATTTGCCCCAATGAAGCAAACGGGAAGATCACGGAATTATCACCGATACTAGTATGCCCCGTAATCACCACATGCGATTTCAGCATGACATTATCACCGATTACAACATCCTTGCTGATGCAGCAATATGGCCCTACGACTGAGCCATCCCCAATCGTGGCGCCATCCTCGATGATGGCCGTGGGGTGTATAGAAGCGTTTTCATACATTCAACTTCTCCTTAATTTTCTGGTTCTCAATCCTCTTGGGTCTCACTTCTCTGGAATCATGGCGCGGAAATCCGCCTCATCTGAAAGAACATCGCCAACATACGCCTTAGCATTAAATTTCCAGAATTTATTGCCGCGTCTTTGGGTGATACAAACCTCTATCCTCAAGATATCGCCCGGCACAACAGGCCTCCTAAACTTGGCATTTTCAATTGAAGTGAAGTAGACGAAATCGGAATCTCCTGGCCCACAAACATTCTCTGAAAAAAGCGTGGAAAATGCCAGGACTCCAGCGGCCTGAGCCATCGCCTCTATTATCAAGACCCCAGGCATTATTGGGTAATTCGGGAAATGCCCCATAAAATACCACTCGTTATTCGTGACGTTCTTATGGGCGACACAGGACTTCCCTATCTCCAGGTCACGTATCGAATCTATCATCAAAAAAGGATACCGATGAGGAATGATGGCCTTGATATCCTCGATCGACAAGACCTTCAGATTCATTTCTTTTTCGGAGCCTTCCCAGCGGCCGGAGTACTGGGTTTCTTCCCAGCCGGCACTTTTTCGACCGAAACGTTCGGCGTCTTTGCAGCCGGGGCTTCCACGCCCCGTGCATTTGGTGCCTTCCCATCGGGAGTACTTGGAGTCTTCGTAGCCGGAGCACTTGGTGGCACCACTGCCGATACGCTCGGGATGTTCTCTGCGGGGGCACTCTCGGCCTTATCGACTTGATCCTCTTTAACGGATTCTTCGTCAACCGGGATCTCTTTAGCCGGTTTCCTTTGGTTGGACACACTCCTTCGTTTATGCTCGATGATAGACTGAGCATCCTTCATTTCATAGGAGACGAGCGTCGCCATCAGTATGCAATTCAACAGGAAAATGGATGAAAGAGTCCATGTGGCCTTGGTGAGAAGGTTCGACGCACCCCTTGCGGTAAACATATTCCCACTCCCGCTACTGGCGAACAACGAGCTCCCACCCTCGTTCTTCTGGATCAGTACCGCGAAGATCAGTAACAAAGTAACAAAAACGTGAATAGCTAACAGTATACCCATATCATTTCCCTTTACTTTCTAGATAAAACGGCCGTGATGACCGATCCTTCCAATTTCGGCACAGATTCTTCCTTGGCGAATTCCTTGCAATACTCCAGGATCTTCTGAATGACTGCGTGCCCCGTCTCCTGGCGACTCAACTCTCGCCCCCTGAAACGCAATATTATCTTCACCTTGTTCCCCTCTTCCTCTATAAACTTCTTGATGGCCTTACATTTGATGAGTAAATCATTGTCGCCTATAAATGGCCTCACCTGGATTTCCTTAAGATTAACGACCTTCTGCTTCTTCCGCGATTCCGTCTTCTTTTTCTGTAGCTCATACTTGTATTTACCATAATCCAGGATCTTGCAAACAGGCGGAATAGATTCCTCCGACACAAGGACTAGATCTAACGATGCCTCGATGGCCTTACTCAGCGCATCGTTAATCGGCACGATACCAACGGGTTCCCCGTTCACATCTATCAACCTGACCTCACTGAATTTAATGTTCTCATTGATGGGGGGGGCCTGCAGAACCGGATTCTGCCGTCTAGTATTGCCTACCTTCGCCAAACGTTCCCTATAAAACAACTATTAGAAGACCTAAACACGATAATTCTAAGGCCTTTCCAAGAACGATACAATACCGTTTTTTTTAAAAACCCGAACTCCACAGTCCAGGCGAGCTGTAATCGGTCTTTCAGCTCGCTTGCTGAACATCTATAAATTAGCTATAAAAAAAGGCCACGGCGGAAAATTCAAATTGATAAAGAAAATACTCGGATACATAAGCATCGTTATTGCAATAGACCTCCTTCAAATCTAGATAAAGAAAACTAAAAAGTGTAATACAATAAGGGAAGGGCAAGTTTTAACTACCAAGGTAACAAGGAGGAAGAAACAATCAATTATGTATAGAAGATCAATTGCTACAGAAGGAAGAGATATGGGCTAAGATTCAATCTTATTGCAGGAAACTATAACTTTGAGATCAATTTATGAGTTTCGAAA